>DATIGE010000037.1 GCA_035454885.1 bacterium | reverse complement strand
ATGTCCAAGACCCATCTGATGGGCCCCCGGTGGGTCGCCATCGGCGAGGCGGCCGGGTTCATCCATCCGCTCTCGAAGGACGGCCTTTATTTCGGCCTCAAATCGGCCGCCGTTCTCGCCCTCTCGCTCTCCAACGGGGGCGTTGACGACCGCGCCTTTTGGAAGCGCCTCGAGGACCAGGTCGTGAAGCCGCGGAAGAAACGCGCCTCGCGGCAGCGGTGGTGGGGGAACCATTTCGTGGTGGATTGGATCCTCAGGCGCACGAAGGTGAGCGAAAAGAGCCGGAGATTCCTCTCCGAGCTGGTCGGGGCGAAGCCGATTTAGAGCAACCTTTCCCTCCGAGAGGCGATACCCGCTCGCATCTGGCCCGGAAGTAATCGGGATTGGTCATCTCAAGGTGGAGCGACGGATGGTAACGGGACCCTCAGGAATCGGCAGTTGTCTGTTGTCGCAGCTCTTTTCCGTCGCCCCGGCGTCCGCAGGCGCCGGCGTCTTGTCGTGCCCGGCCGACTTATTTCTCCCCGAAACCGCCGCTGATGCCGGCTCCCTGGCACGGGAGCAGGTGGTGGTGGTGAAGGGCCATGATCATATCGAGAGAGTCCTCCAAAAGTTCGATGTCCCCTTCCTGCCTCCGGTCCGATGCGATGACAGAAATCCCATCAACGAACAGCTGCTCCGCGGGGCCACGTATCTTTTCGTGAATTGCGGGGGCGCCCTCGCCGACGGCGATCCCGTGAAAATCGCCGCATGGGTCGAAGGGGGCGGCCGGCTCCTGACCACGGACCGGATGGTCTATCACCTCCTGGAACCCGGTTTTCTCGATGAAAAGGGGCGCCCTCTGGTCCGCTATCACGAGAAGAGCCTCAGCACGGACGAGGCCCACGAGTTCCCCGTTTCCGAAGCCGCCTGGGACGACCCGGCGGCCAGGGTCCTCTTGCGGGACGGGGAAAGGATCTTTTGGAAGGTCAAAAAGTGCTCTTATCCCGTTCAAATCGTCGATCCTCACAGGGTTCAGGTCCTGGCGCGATCCTCCCAGTTGGGGGCCATGTTCCCCGGGGTCCAGGGCACCGACGCCCTCTTCCTGCGCTTCGCCTACGGCCGTGGAACGGTCTTGCACCTCATGTCTCACTGGGATTGCCAGGAGCTCGAAGGAGAGATCCGTGAATCGGAGCCCCCCTCGCCAAGGTCTGTCACGTTTATCCGGGAAAAGAACTAGCCCCATCCGAACCCGCTGATTTCAATAGTTTTTTGTGATCATCCGCTCTCCCGTCGGCGTTTGTCCCTAAGAACGCAACTTTTCCGTTTTCGGGCCGATAAAAATAAGGCCATGACTCTTTTCGCTTTCAATCCGCTGGCCCCTCTCTTGTCCTCGGTTCAGGCCTCGCAAGTGAGCCTCGAGGCCCTGACGCCCGTGGTCTGCCAATTGCGGGAAACCTTGGAGGCGGGGGGGACCTTCCGGATGACGGAGGGCGAACGGGACCGGGTGGAATCCGCTCTTCAAAGGCTGGATCAGGTCGCGACCCATTTCGGCGCCGCCTCGGGCCTGGTGTGCAGCGAGGTCTTGCAACCTTTTGTGCAAAAGGTCGTCAACGCCTGGCCGGCCCGCATGGGTTACCGCTCGGAGGCCCCCGACGACATCACCCGGGAGTATTGCCTCAGCGCGGAGATCGCCAGCGGGGGATGCAGCAAGCTTTTCCACGGATACCATCTCGAGAACGGAACCCTGGTGGCCATCAAGGTGGCGGACGTCGAAGAAAACCCGAGCATTTCACAGGACGTGGCCGACCAGCTCCTGAGACGGGAATACGAGATCTTGGAGGCCCTGCGTTCCAGTTCGCGCCCGGGCATTCATCGATTCGGCACGATGAACGGCAAGGCCTGCATGGTGATGGAACATCTGCACGGGCGGGATCTCCACGAATTGCAGGACGATCTCCTGCACGGATTGAAGACCAGCGACGATCTGGATCAATTGGTGGAGATCGGTCGGCAGGCCGTCTCGGAGGTCGCCGCCGTTCATGAACAGGGCATCGTGCATTGCGACGTGAAGCCGGACAATTTCATGGTCCATAACAGGCGGCTTCGGATCTTCGATTTCGGCATCGCGCGCCGGGAAGGCGAGGTCCAATCCTTCATCGGCGGGACTCCGGGCTACATGTCGCCGGAAAGCTTCACCCAGAACCCCACCGGATTTCCGAGGGACGTGTTCGCGCTCGGGGCGATGCTCTATCAGCTCATGACGGGGCGCCCGCCCTACGAGGGGGCCTCCGTGGAGGAGACGCAGCAGAACCTGATGAACCCGGAATTTCACCCCGAGCTCCCGAGCGCCGTCCTCCTGCGCAACCGTCCCGACCTGAAAAAGGGATTGTCGCTCCAGCAGCTGCAGAGATTGAATCACCGGCTGAGGGTCTTGGACTCGATCGTGATGAGGGCGATCAACAGGGACCCGAACCTCCGCTTTCAGGATGCGGGCCACATGCTCGCAGATTTCCGCAGATTCGACTTAACATCCTGGGCGGCCATGACGATGGGGCTCGGCTCGCGGCGAAGAAGCGCGGGCTAGCCCCGCTTCCCGCGGGACAGCGCTCGCTTTGGCTCGTAATGGAAGCTAGAACGGCGTCTCCGAAATCCTGAAATCGTCGTAGTCGCAGACGGCCGGCGTGTGGGTCGCGTTGCCGTCGGTCAGGAGACCGAACCCGTCCGGGTGCTTCTTGGGCTCCGATTTGAAGATCTTCCGGTAATCCTCCATCACGTTGACCGCCTTGGTCTGCC
Source organism: bacterium (assembly GCA_035454885.1). NCBI lineage: Bacteria > bacterium. Next base: position 11,083 of record DATIGE010000037.1, on the reverse strand, counting down.
AGCTTCCCACACCGCCCGGACCGCTCTCCACGACGAGGATGTAAAACTTGCCCGGCTTTTTTTCGACCACGGTCCCGGCCGGGAGCGTCGTGCTCCAAACGTACTTGATGGCGTTGCCGGTGTAACCGCCGAAGGTCACGTAGATGCCGCAGGCGCTGTCGTTGGGCATTCCGTTCCGCTCGTCGCCCCCCTTGGGGAGGGTGATCGCCCGCCACTTCCAGGAAAAGTTCGGGTATTGTTCCGTGTCCCAAATGAATCTCTTGAAGGTTTGCACCGAGATGTCCTTGTCGTCGCTCGCGCGGAGGAACTTGTTTCCGCCCTCGTCCTTCACGATGTAGACGTCGTCGGCCTTGCCGCGCTGAAAGGGGTAGGTCCGGAAGCTCTTGGGGAACTTGTCGAGCTCGTACTGGGTGAAGTCCTCGACGTTCCGGACCGCGTGGGCGGGGATCGCGGCGGCGGCCAGAGACGTCATCGTCAGGAGAGCGGTGAGCAGGAGCCTTTTCATAAATTCCTCCGTGGAGTGGGGTCAATTTAGCAATAATTCGTTAGACACGCGAGGCGAAAAACGCGGTCCCGGCGGCGTTACTTGTCGATTTCAAAACGGATTCCGATCTCCAGGTCCTCGTCATAAGCGGGAAACGGCGCGGCGCGGCGGATGGTCGAGAGCGCCTCTTCGTCGAGCACGGGAGAGCCGGAGGAGGACTTGAGGGCGAGGCCTTGAGGCTGTCCGGAGGCGTCGATCGCGAAGCGCACGCGCGAGACGCCTTCGATGTTCATGCGCCGCGCCATCAGGGGGTAGCGTTTGGCCCGCTCGATGCGCGCCCGGATCTCGGCCAGGATCGAACTCCCGCCCCCCGCCCCGGACCCGGGTCCGGCCGGTTCCGGGCCCTGTCCGGGTCCCGCGGGACCCGACGACCCGGCGGGGACGTCGTCTCCCCGCGGACTCCCCGGCTTGGATCTGCGAAGCGCTTCCTTCCGCGCGGGAAGCTTCAAGGCCTCCGGATCGGCCGATTCCCTGGGTTCGGGGACCTGAGGCGCGGAAACGGCGTGGGGTCCCTCGCCGCCGATGATCTCGACGGTGACCCCGTGTCCGCCGCCGCCGCCCGCGAGCGGGGCCTCCGTCCCATCCGAATAGGCCCAGAAAAGGACGACGGCCAGGAGGAGTCCGTGCGCGGCCAGGGAGACGGCGAGGGGGAGGCTCAAGGGTCTCATCACCCGATCAAGTTAACGCATCGGCACGCAGGAAGGGAGCCCCGTTTTTTCGTCGCTCAGGACGCGCATCGAGAGCCCGAAGACGTGGCCGATCGACTCCGGCGTCAGGGTCTCGGCGGGCGACCCCGAGCGGGCGACGAGCCCGTCTTTCATCAGGATTAAACGGTGCGCGTAGAGCGCGGCCAGGTTCAGGTCGTGCAGGGTCATCACGATCGAAAGGCCGTTCTCCGCGTTCAGCGCCGCGCAGAGGTCCAACAGCTCCTTTTGGTAGCGGACGTCCAGGTGCGACGTGGGTTCGTCCAGGAGCAGGACGCTCGCCTCCTGGGCGAGCGCCCGGGCGAGGATGACGCGCTGTTTTTCGCCGCCGGAGAGCTCCCCCAGTCCGCGTTCGCGCAGCCTCCAGGTATCGGTCCGTTCCATCGCCTCGCGGGCCCGGGTCCGGTCCGCCTGGGATTCGAATCCCCAGAGACCGACGTAGGGCGCGCGGCCCATGAGGACGACCTGCTCCGCGGGGAAATCCAAAAACGGCTCTTCGTTCTGGGGGACGAAGGCGATCGCCTTGGCCCGCTCCTTCATCGGCAGGGACGCGAGGTCCCGGCCCCCGATCCGGACGCGGCCGGAGCGCGGCTTCAGGAGGCCGGCCAGGTTCTTCAAGAGCGTCGTCTTGCCGGAGGCGTTCGGTCCCAGGACGCCGAGGATTTCCCCGGGACCGAGGCGGACCGAGACGCCGCGAAGGACGTCGTCGTCCCGATAACGGTAATGGAGGTCCTCGGCGGACAGGACGGCGGATGCGGTCATGAGCCGCCCCGTTTCTTCATGAGAATGAGGAAGAACGGCGCGCCGACCAGGGCCGTCACGGCCCCGACGGGGAGCTCGGTCTGAAAGGCGGTGGAGACGAGGAGGGTGCGCGCGATCGTGTCGCAGACGATGAGGAGCATCGCGCCGATCCAGGCCGAGGCGGGGATCGAGATCCGGTGGTCGGGCCCGACCGTCCAACGCGCGATGTGCGGCACAAAGAGGCCGATGAAACCGATGAGTCCCGCGAGCGGCACGACGGCCCCGACCATGAGCGAGGCGGCGAAGAAGATCCGCCGCCGGTGGCGGTCGGGATCGGTCCCCAGGGCCTGCGCCGTCTCGGGCCCGGCCGTCAGGAGATTGAGGGCCCGTCCTTCCGCCGTGAGGAGGACGAGACCCGCGACGACGATCGCCGCGACGCAGCCGATGCGGGCATAGGTCTCCGTCTCCAGGTTGCCGATGAGCAAGAAAAGGATCTTTTGCGACTGCTCGAAGCTCGCCAGCCCGTTCAGGATCAAGATGAAGGCGAAGAGAAAGGCGTTCAGGATCACGCCGGTCAGGAGAAGCGTGTGCGGGGCGATCCGTCCCGAGCGCATGGAGGCGCGGTAGACGAGGAGCATGGCGGCGATCGAGGTCGCGAAGGCGAGCACGGGAACGGCCGCGAAGGGGAGCTTCAAGGCGAGCCCCAAGATGCTCCCCAGGGCCGCCCCGCTCGAGACGCCCAGGATGTACGGATCGGCCAGGGCGTTTCTCAAGAGCCCCTGAAAGGCCGTTCCGGACGAGCCGAGCGCCATTCCGGCCAGGGCGGCCAGGAGGACGCGGGGCAGGCGGCTGACCCACAGGATGTCCTTTTGCTCGGGGGCCCAGTCCTTCCAGGCGGTGAAGAAGGGGAGGGGGCTCTCGCCCGCGAGCGAGGCCGCGAGGGCCACGGCGACGGCCAGGGCCGCCAGGAGCGCGTTCAGGCCCATCCATCTTCGGAGCGTCAGTGTCTTCATCGTGACTGGGTCGCTTGAATGAGGGCGTCCAGGGCCTCGGGGATGCGGGGCCCGGGCACGAAGAGGTCGGCGGGGAGTTTTTTGACGGCGCCGTTCTTGACCGCCGGCAGGGAGGCGTAGCGCGACCAGAAATCGCCCGTGTCCGTGGCGTCCATGTCGATGATGACGTCCGGGGCCCTTGCGATGACCGTCTCCATGCTGAAGTTGGGATACGGCAAACGCGAGGCGCCCGCAATGTTTTCGGCGCCGGCGAGTTTGAGGAGGCTGTCGAGAAAGGTCCCGCCCCCGGCGACGATGAGCGGCCGGCGCTGGATGACCATGAGGGCCTTTCTCGCGGGACGGCCCTTCGCCTTGGCGGCGGCCGCGTCGATCCGGTCTCGGAGCGAGGCGATCAGGGTCTCGCCGCGGCCGGGGACGCCGGTCTTGGCGGCGATCGAACGGATCGAGGCCATCACGTCCTCCAGGGAATCCGCCTTGACCGAGAGGACAGCGACGCCGGAGCGCTGGAGGGCGGACTCGAGCCGCGGCGTGGTCGCGTCCGGCACGATGACGGCCAGGTCCGGCTTGAGCGAGAGGATCTTTTCGAGGCTGCGGTTGGAATAGCCGCCGATCTTGGCGATCTTTTGTGCCTCCGGCGGATGCGTGCAGAAGGTCGTGACGCCGACGACCTGGTCCCCCAATCCCAGGGCAAAGAGGATCTCGGTCACGTTGGGCCGGAAGGAGACGATGCGGTCGCGGCAAAAGCCGGCAACGGGAAGAAAGACGGCCAGAAGGAGGGGTAAGACCGCTCTCCGGAGGAGACGGGTCACGGAAGGTCGCTGAGGTCGATGCTCGGATCGGGCGAGGATTCGGCCTCGACGATCACGCGTGCGACGGTCTCGAGGCCGTCGATCGTCGCGCTGATGAAGGCGTCCCCCGCGGAGACGGTCGTAACGAGCCCGTTTTCGTCCACGGTCGCCACGCCGAAGTTGTCCGTGGCCCAGACGACCGTATGGGCATCGCCCTCGGTCTCCCCGGGCAGGACGAAGCTCTTCTGCACGTCCTCGATGACGGAATCGTCGTCGAGAAACACGTCCGCGGTGAGTTGGAGGGTCTTGCCGATGCCCTTGACCTTCGTATAGGCCGGGCGGATGGCGAGTGTGGCCACCGGCGAATCCGCGCCCCCTCCCTCGATCCGGCCCGTGCTCCCGTTCGGGACCTCGATGACCTGATAGCCGCCGTCGCCGGTCCCGCAGGCGGCCGTGAAGAGGGCCAATCCAAAAATGATGAATAATTTCCTCATGTTAACGGGGTCCCCCGTCAACCGGTTCGGAGCCCTTATAGCACCCCCGCCGGTGACACACAAGTTATCGGTATGATTCGGGAAATGTGTCGGGAATAATCTTAATTCCGTCGCGAGATCAGATCTTCAGCTCGACCTTCCCGAAAAAACTCCGTCCGGGCAGGGGGAAGCCGACCACGTCCTCGATGCGGTCGTTCAAGAGGTTCTTGCCCTCGAAGCCCCAGGTCAGCCGCTTGGGGTAGGTGATGGAAAAACCGGCGCCCAGGAGGACGCGGTGGTCGACGCGGAGGACGTTCTGGGTGTCCAGAAAGTTTCCGTCCTGAAAGGTGACGTCGGTGAACACGCGGCTCCAATCCGTAAAATAGGCCGCCTTGGCGCTCGCCTCGTGGCGGGGGCGTCCGGGAAGGAAGTTGCCGTCGAGCCCCGGAAGGCCGCTCACGTCCTTGGCCCACTGAAAGGTATAGTCGGCGGCGAGATCGAGGTGATCGAAGAGCGTCGCCGAGACCGTCGCCTCCGCGCCCTGGATGCGGGCCTTGGTCAGGTTCTGGGCCTGGACCGTGAATTGGGAGGTCTGGACCAACTGGATCAGGTCGTCGATGTGGTTCAGGTAGTAGGAGATTTCGAGGCGCACGGGCGCGATCCGGAAGATCCCGCCGATATCCCAGTTCAAACTCTTCTCGGGTTCCAGCGACGGATTTCCGACGAACGTGCCGCGGTCGCCGAAGAGCTCCGAAAAACTCGGGATGCGGAACCCCCGCGAAAAATTCGTTTTGAAGACGGCGATGCCGTCGCCGCCCCAGGGCTGGACCTTCACGCCGACCTTGCCGCTGACCGGATGATGCGCCGTGGACGGCGCGCCGGCCTGGGTGTCGAAGATATGCTCCGTGCGCACCGAGGGATTGAGGATCAGCCTCTCGTCCCAGAGATAGATCTCGTCCTCCAACCCGAAGCTGGCGGTGTTGCGGACGCTGTGAGGCTGCGACGACGGCGTTCGCGCAAAGTCTTCGGGCAGGAACTGCTCGCCGCGGTAGTCGAGCGTGGCCGTCAGCCGTTGATGGCGGCCGGCCGGCGTTTCGGCGAGGATGGACGAGCCGTATTGGAACGTGTCGTTGTCGTTGTCCTGCGTGCCCAGGCCGATGTCGCCGTCCCGGTCCGTGAATTGCTGCTTCTGGTACTGAAAAAAGGGGATGAGGGATATTTGTAGGGGCGCAATTAATTGCGCCCCTACGCTGCGGATCTCCACCGAAAAGGCGTTCCGCGTCGTCGAGAGATCGGCCGTCTCCGACGTGAGGGTGCCCAGGCCCGGGATCCCGCGGTCCTCGCGGAAGAATTGGTTGTTGAAGGAGAAATTCCTCCAATCGAATTTCGTCAGCAGGTTGTGCCGCGCGAATTCGTTGTTCCGCCGCTTCTCGACCCGATCGTCGTCCGGATTGAACGGCGTGCCGTTGTCGCTCTCGAAGGTAAAGTCGCCGGAGCTGCGCGTGTACGTGTATCCGGCTTGATAGGCAGTCCTCTCAAAACGCTGGGATTGGAGCAGGGTGCCCTCGATCGTGTTGAACGATCCATAAGAGGCGCTGAGGCGCGTCTCCCTTCCGCGCCCCGCCTTCTTCGTGACGATGTTGACGACGCCGCCGATGGCGCTCGTCTGAAAGCGCGCGGGCGCCGCCCCCTTGTAGACCTCGATCCTCTCGATCTGATCGGTGGGGATGGACGCGACGTTCACCGACCCGCCCTGGCCCTGGCCGAGCGGGATGCCGTCCACGTAGACCGCGACCTGCTCGGAGGTGGAGCCCCGGATGGAGACGGTGGCGAAGTCGTCCAGGCCCCCGCGGCGCTTGACCTGGACCCCGGCCTGCTCCTCCAGGACCTCGGAGAGGTTCGTCCTGCGGCCCTCCAGGTCCCTGGCGGTGATGACGCTGGTGAACGCGGCCGAGTCGTAGGCGGCGGCCGCGCCCGTCCCCGCCCGGGTCTCGGCCCCCGCGCGGATCTCGATCTCCCCGAGCGATTGTTCTTCGGCCATGGCCGGTTCCGCCAGCAGCCCGCAAATCGCTAGTGGCGCCAGTATTTTTCCCGTAAAATAACCCACCGTGATTTTCACCCGCGCCGTCTTCTCACGTCTCCTCGCCCTCGTCTACTTCATCGCCTTTCTCTCCCTGTGGCTGCAGCTGGACGGCCTCATCGGCTCCGGCGGCGTCCTGCCCGCCTCCCAGTTGATGCAGGCGGCGGCCGCGAAGATCCCGTGGCGCGCCGACCTCCTCCCCACGGTCTTCTGGTTCTCCACCAGCGACCGCTTTCTGCACTTCGTCTGCGGCGGGGGGATCCTCCTGTCCGTGATCGCCATCGCGGGGTTCGCGGAGCCCCTCGTCTTCCTCCTCCTGTGGGCCTTCTACCTCTCGCTCGTGACCGTCTCGGGCGAGTTCCTTTCCTTTCAATGGGACAACCTCCTCCTCGAAACGGGATTTCTGGCCATCTTCTTCGCGCCCTTCCGGTGGCGCGAGAAACTCTCGAACGTCCCGCCTCCGTCGGGCGTGATGGTCTGGCTCCTCCGCTGGCTCCTCTTCCGGCTCATGCTCCAGTCGGGCCTGGTGAAGATCCTCTCCGGCGACCTGGCCTGGGCCTCCTTCACGGCGCTCACCTACCACTATGAGACCCAGCCCCTGCCGACGTGGATCGGGTGGTACGCCCACCAGCTCCCGGCCTGGTTTCACATGGCCTCGGAGGGCGTCATGTTCGCGATCGAACTCGCCGTGCCGTTTTTTATCTTTCTCACGCGCCGGTTCCGGATCGCCGCGTTCTGGGCCTTCGTCGTCTTCCAGGGGCTCATCGCCGCCACGGGGAACTACGGCTTTTTCAATCTCCTGACCTGCGTCCTCTGCGTCGTTCTGCTCGACGACGAGTGCCTCGGTTTTCTCGCGCGGAGGGAGAGGAAGGAGAAGAGGGCGGAGAGGGAGACCTCGCTCAGCGAGCCCCGGGCCTCGCGGGCGGTGCGGACGCCCCAGCCCTCGCGCCTGCCCCTCGTCTTTTTCATCCCCCTGGCGGTCTTCATCGTGGCGTTAAGCGGGGCGGAATGGGCCGCGCGGGTCTTCGGGGCCGGGTGGATGCCGGGGCCCGCCCGCGGTGTCCTGGCCGCGGTCGCCCCGTTCCGGTCGGTCAACACCTACGGCCTCTTCGCCGTCATGACGACGGAGCGCGCGGAGGTCGTCGTGGAGGGGAGCATGGACGGCGTCACGTGGCTCCCGTACGAGTTCAAGTGGAAGCCGGGCGACGTGACGCGGAGGCCCGGCTTCGTCGAGCCCCGTCAGCCGAGGCTCGACTGGCAGATGTGGTTCGCGGCCCTCGGCACCTGCGAGCGGAACCCCTGGTTCACGAACTTCCTCTACCGCCTGCTGCAAGGCTCGCCGCCGGTCTTGGAGCTCCTGGAGACGAACCCCTTCCCGGACAAGCCCCCGCTCTACGTCCGGTCCGTCCTCTACGACTACCGGTTCACGGACCCGGAGACGAAGGCCGTGGACGGGGCCTGGTGGAGGAGGGGGCTCAAAGGGGAGTATTGCCCGGTGGTGTCGCTCCCGCGATAAAGCCGATCTCCCGTCCCTCACATGGCCCTCAGCTCCACCATTTACATCTTCGACATCCGCCTCTCCGACGGGGATCGCCAGGTTTACGAAACCCTCTCGCTGCGGGTCGCGCGCCATCCTTCGGAAACCGCGGAATATCTCCTCACGCGCGTGCTCGCGTATTGCCGGGAGTTCACCGAAGGCATCGCCTTCTCCAGCGGAGGCCTCTCCGACCCCGACGAGCCCACGCTCTCGGTGCGCGACCTGACGGGCGCGTTGCGGACCTGGATCGAGATCGGCGCCCCGGACGCGGCCCGTTTGCACAAGGCCAGCAAATCGGCCGCGCGCGTGGCCGTGTATTCGCACAAGGACGTGGCGTCGTGGATGGGGAACCTGGCGGGCGAACGCATCCATCGCGCCGGGTCCATCGAAGTCTACGCCGTGGACCGCGCCTGGCTCGCCGCTTTTGCGGCAAAACTCGAACGGCGCATGGCGTTCGACCTGGCGATCGCCGAGGGCACGATTTACGCCACTTTGGGTGAAGAAACATTGACCGGAAAGATAGAGCGGTATGAGATCACGAATGCGAAGGAATGAATTGTTTTTGAAACTTATTCGGTGGGAAGGATCTCGACGGCCTTCCAGCTAATCGTTGGCAAACCCGATCTTCCGCCGCCCGGAAGGCGGCGGCGTCATCATTTCCCGAATGGCATCGAAGACGACCTTGAACTGGTGGTCGTATTTCTTTTCCAGCTCGTCGAGGCGTCGGGAGAGCTCCTTATTGGAGGATAAAAGTTGCCGGAGCCGAACGAAGGCCCGCATGATTTCCACATTAACCTCTATGGCTCGCTCGCTATTCAATACACTAGAGAGCATTGCTACCCCTTGTTCGGTAAATGCATAGGGTCGAAATCGACGACCGCCCCAGTATTTTGAGGTCGCAATTTGCGACCTCAAGTTTGTAACCTCTTGAATATTCAGTTGAAACATGAAGTCGGCTGGGAATCGTTTGGGGTTCCTGCGAATCTGCTCATTGAGACGCTTGGTGGGGACGCCGTACAAGGCAGCAAGATCCGCATCCAGCATCACCTTCTGCCCCCGCAGGAACAGGATCTTGCGATCGATGGATTCTACAGAGAGGGTCGATTGGGTTTCCGACATAGAAATCTCCTCGGGCCCGGAGAACTGCAACATCTATGCCCGAGATTTCCCGCAGTAAGGCCGATCAAACCGACCGGTTTTTCGGACGATGGTGTTCGATTTTATCTTTTTCTTCAGCGGGGAGGGCCGAGAACCGCCGCACGCTCACGTGGAGAGCGCAGAAAGATATGCAAAATTTTGGCTTAAACCGGTTAACTCCCGCGATTCATTGGTATCTTCATTTCAATAATTGGCAGCCGCCGCTCGCTGCCTCGATGGTCGTCAGAGTTAAGGTCGATGTATTGTTGCCCTCGACGGGATCAACCACCTGGGCGGAGCCGACCAATGAGTTACTGATGGTTCCCCCTTCGTTGACGTGGACGACGAGCGTGACCGTTGCCGTTTCGCCGTTCGCAATGGTCCCAAGATCGCAGAAGATCGTGGTGGTCCCGGCGCAACTCCCCTGCGTGGCGCTCGCCGACACGAGACTCAAGGACGTGGGAAGATCATAGCGGAGATCCGCCCCGCCGGCATCTTCAGGCCCATTATTGTGAACCAAGATGGAGAAGGTGGTCGAGTCGCCGACTCCAAGGGCCGATGAAGAAGGGGAATTGAGGGCGGCTGAATCGGAAGATGAGGAAACGGCGAGATCGGCGGTGTTCCCCAAATACTTCGCGATCGCGTAATTGATGTCCATGGCGGTGGCATCCCAAAATGTTCCTGCGGCTATGATTTTGCCGTTGGCCTGAATCCCCGCGATACCGGCCCGGATGTCATCCGTTCCCTCGCCGACCTGAAAATCGGTGGTGACAAAACCGGCGCCTCCGCCGAAGCTCGTGTCGAGTGTGCCGTCGACATTATACCGGGCAACGCAGAAGTCCTGACTGAAACCGAGTAGATCCGTGGCGGCTCCGCCTCCAGCAACAATCTTGCCGTCTTCTTGGAGGTCGATGCTGTTGATGTTATCCCCCGCCCCGCCGTCCGAAATGTCCGTTATGATCTTGCCGCCGGTCCCGAAGGCGGCGTCGAGAGAGCCGTTCGTGTTATAGCGCACCAGGGCGAAATCGGTGTCGGAACCGCCGTTCGTATATCCCGCGACGACGATCTTCCCATCCGCTTGAATCTTCAGGTCCGCCGCTCCTGCGCCAGCGCCGCCAAAGTCGGTGGTGACGAGACCGCCTGTCCCGAAGCTAATATCGAGGGTCCCGTTGGAGTTATAGCGTGCCGTGGCAAATGTAGAGCTGTTGTTGCCGGCGCCGGTCACGACGATCTTGCCGTCGCTCTGGACGGCAACGGCATAGGCTTGATCGTAGTCGCCCCCGATATCCGTTATGACGATCCCATCCGTTCCGAAGCTTGTATCCAGACTACCGTCGGTCTGATAGCGCGCGAGAACGAAGTCATCTTTGGGAGGATCGGTAAAAGAAACGGTCTCCTGCCCGACCACCACGATTTTGCCGTCCGATTGGATGGCCATGGCGTATGCGAAGGAGCCTAGATCAGGGGAGGGGGTGGTGACCTTCCCTCCCGTTCCAAAGCCGGAATCAAGACTTCCGTCCGTATGGTAACGGGCGAGGGCAAAACCCACGTCGGTTGCCCCCGCCACGACGATTTTGCCATCCACTTGGAGGGCTATCTCCTGGGCGCTGTCGTTCCCCCCGAAGTCCGTGGCGACCTTGCCGCCCGTCCCGAAGTCCGTATCCAGGCTGCCGTCCGGGTTAAACCGTATGACGAGAAAGTCTCCGCTTTGATAGCCCGCGGTGACGATCTTTCCGTCCCCCTGCAGCACGACGTCTTCAGGAATATCGTCGCCCGCGGAGACGTCGAGCGTCACAAGTCCGTCGCCGCTGAAGCTCGTGTCCAAGTCCCCCGGCGCAGCAGGTGCCTGCAGCGGCAAAGAGGACGCGAGCAGGCCCAGAATGAGAAGAGTGCTTTTGTTCATGGGCTTAACCTCCGATGTGTTGGGTGAAAATCTTGGCAAGTCCTATTGGAGACGGACGTCAAATTCAACTGCTTAAAAAAAGGTACCTCAAAGCGCTAACCTCCTTATTCAGCAGAAACATGAAGTCGGTGGGGTTCGGTGATCGGACGCTGATTTAATTCTT
>DATIGE010000036.1 GCA_035454885.1 bacterium | reverse complement strand
GTCCACCTCGTAGGCCTTGGGGTCGGGGTAATAGTTTTTCTGAAGTCCGGCCGTCTGTCCCTGGAGGACGAATCTCGGGGCGATCGTGATCGCCTTGTTGGTGACGACCCCGAAGCTCACCTCCGAGGCCGTCTTTTCGGCGGGCGCGTTCGCCGGGTCCGGTGTGATCTTGACGTCCAAAACCGCGATGTCCTTCACCTCGAACGCCGCCTGGCCGACCTTCTTCTCGCCGTTTTCCTCCAGCTCGAAGCGGAAGGTGTACTTGCCGGCCGGAAGTTTTTCCTTCGGCGTGACCGTGAGCTCTCCGGTCTGGCTGAGCTTGGTGGGGTCCACGTCGGCGCCGTAGGTCTTGTCCTTGCCGACGATCTCCGCCTTGGTGATGGTGCCGTTCCGGGGCGGGTCGAGTTTGACGAGGAACTGCTGTCCGGCGCCGTCAGGCGCCTGGGCGCTGACGACGCCGATCGTCTCGACGCCCTCCAGCTTTTCCATGGGGCAACCCTTGTTGTCGGCCGGACCGGCCTCCGAGGGGCACTCGTCGTCGGTGTCGGCCACGCCGTCGGCGTCCTTGTCTTCCGTTACAGCCGCGGCACGGGCGGCGCCTCCGCCGACGTTGACGATCACTTCGCCGCCGCCGGAGAGGCTCAGGAAGCCCGTCCCGTCGCCGTCGGAAGGGACCAGACGTGTGTAGCCGGGTTCGAAGACACCGGCGACCCCGACATTGCCCCATTCGCCGCTCGCGACCTCAGCGCCCGCCGTCACAGGCACTCCGGCGTAGACCAAGACGCCGTCCGTCGGGCGGGAACTCCCGGTGCGCGGCCTGTAGAGGCCGTCCGATCCACCGGGGGCCGAGCGCGGACCGGCGCCCGGCTCGCATTCGCCTCGGGCAAAATCTCCCGGCGTGCAGCTCGAAGGCAGAGAAACGGTCGTGCCGTCCTCCGATCCGAATCCGGCGATCGTGGCGAGGATGCCGATGCTTGCATAGAAGGGCGAGGGAGTGACGTAACGGAGGGCCGCACTCAAAGACGGTCCGCCATAGGTGTAGGAGGAGGTCGCGGTCTCTCCGCCGGGCGTTTCGTACTCCGTCCCGGCATGGCCCACTTCCAATCCCGCGCGAAGGTCCACGTTCAACTGATGCTCCCCGTTCATGACGGGAATGCCGGCTTGGTAGCCGACGCGCACCCGTCCGCCGTTATGTCCTTTGTGGCTCCGGCTCTCCGGGTCCGCCGGATCGGCGTCCTTGTCGAAACCGCCGGAACCGGCCCCCTGCACGAACACGCCATGTGAGACTCCCTCGCCGCGGGCGGTCGCTTGATCGCCGGCTTCGGACTTCGGGGCGTCGTCGCGGATCTTCACGAGCTCGTCGCGCGTGTATTCCTTGCCGTTGGCGGTCAGCTTCTCGTCGTTTCCAAGCACGGTCAGCGCCGCTGTCGCGTCCTCCGGCGTGTCAATGACCCCTTCCGCGCCCTTGTCCTCGATCTGAACGGGCTTCTGATTGCCGACGGTGATGGTGATGCTCATGACGAACCCTCCTAAAAAAATCCGTTAAATTTTTTTCAAAACGACTGCGCGTTGCTGATTAGATTATCTTCGCCGGGTCGATAAACATTGCGCGGTATCTGGCCCCCGGCGCGTGTTTCCTAGGAGTCGATACGCTTGGATTCTTGCGAAGGATTGAAAATTGACTTCGCCTCCTCCGCGTGAGAAGTTTTTGAGAATGGATACGTTCGCACTCAAGGTGAAGGTCGTTCCGCGAAGGCCGCGCACGTTTTTGGAGAAGGTCTATGCCGTGGAAGTCGTGCGCGGGCTCGCGACGACGATCAAGCATCTCCTGAAACACATGCTGGGCTTGGAGAGGATCAAGACCTTCGAATACCCCGATCAGTTGAAACCGATCCCGGACGGTTACCGCGCCGAGCACCGGCTGATGCAGAGGGACGACGGCTCGGTGCGCTGCACGGCCTGCATGTTGTGCGCGACGGCGTGTCCCGCGGACTGCATCGAGATCGTCGCGGCCGAGCACCCGGACCCCAAGCGCGAAAAGTATGCGGCCGTGTACAACATCAACCTCCTCCGCTGCGTCTTCTGCGGGCTGTGCGTCGAGGCCTGCCCCTGCGACGCGATCCGCATGGACACCAAGAAGATCGACATGGCGGGATTCACGCGCGAGGAATTCATATTAGACAAGGAGTACCTCCTCCACAACCATCCGGAGGGCATGAGCCCGCTTTCGATCGCGCCGGACCCGTATCAGGTGGCGGAGGATCCTTCAAAACGGCCGTATTTAACAAAGTAGGGGGAAACCATGATCGTCTCTCTCGTCTTATTAGCGATTCCCGTCCTCTTCATTCTGTGGGTCATCATGGCCTACAACGGCCTCGTCGCCTGGAGGAACCAGGTGAAGAACGCCTGGAGCCAGATCGACGTGCAGTTGAAACGCCGCTATGACCTGATCCCGAACCTGGTCGAGACGGTGAAGGGTTACGCCAAGCACGAGCGCGAGACCCTCGAGAACGTCATCAAGGCCCGGAACGTGGCCATGACGGCCGCGACCCCCAAGGAGGTGGGGCAGGCGGAGAACGTGCTGCAAGGCACCTTGAAGTCGCTCTTCGCCCTCTCCGAAAGCTATCCGGACCTGAAGGCCAACCAAAACTTTTTGGGATTGCAGGAGGAGCTGACCTCGACGGAGAACAAGATCTCCTTCGCCCGCCAATTCTACAACGACACGGTGAACCGGTTCAACACGCTGATCCAGAGTTTTCCGAAAAACATCATCGCCGGCATCTTCAAGTTCGAGGCGGCTCAATTGTTCGAGGTCGAGGCGCCGGAGGAGCGCAAGGCGGTCAAGGTTCAATTTTAGTGCAACCCCCCGAACACCTCTACGACCAGATCGCCCGCAACAAACGGAACTCCGTCCTCCTGATGATCTCCGCCTTTCTGCTCCTCACCGTTCTGGGCTTCGTCTTCGGCAACGTCTACGAGGCACCCGTCTCCGGCATCGTCATCGCCGTCGGCGCGGCGTCGCTCTATCTCGCGGTCAGCTACTGGGCCGGCTCGCGTCTCGTCATGCTGTCCATGGGAGGGCGCGAGATCGAGAAAAGGGACAATCCCGTCCTCTTCAACGTGGTGGAGGAGATGGCGATCGCGGCGGGACTCCCCATGCCACGCGTTTTTTTGATCAACACCCCCGCCTCGAACGCATTCGCCGCCGGGATGAGACCGGACAAGGCGATGATCGCGGCGACGACCGGCCTCATGGAGCAGTTGAACCGCGAGGAGCTGCAGGCCGTCATCGGGCACGAGATGGGGCACATCAAGAACTTCGACAGCCGGTTTTCGATCCTCATGGCCGTGATGGTCGGATCGATCGCGCTCTTGTGCGACATGTTCTGGAGGTCCCTGCGCGGATCCCGGAGATCGGATTCGAAGGGCGGCGGTCAGGCCCAGTTGATCTTCGTGATCGCCGCCGTCGTGTTGGCAATTCTGGCGCCCATCGTCGCCAAGATCATCCAATTCTCGATGTCCCGGAGGCGCGAGCTCCTGGCGGACAACACGGGCGCGGAGCTCACGCGCAACCCCGGGGCGCTCGCGAACGCCCTCCTCAAGATCGCCGCGGACCCGGACGAGCTGGACATCGCCAACCGCGGGACCCAGCACCTCTTCATCATCAATCCCCTCAAGGCCGCGAAGGACGTCAAGGCCCAGGCGGCGGGCAACGCGGTTTCCGAAAAGGCGGGATGGTTCGACACGCATCCGCCCATTGCTCTGAGAGTTCGGCTTTTGAAGGAGATGGCGAAGCTTCCGACCTAGATCCGTACTTCCTTATTCCGCCACCTCGGCGTCCGGATGGACCGCGAAGAAGCAGTTGTCGAGGATGTCTTCCGACGTTTCGCTGATGCCGCAACGGCCGTCGATCACGCATTTCAAGACCTCCTGGCGACGCCGGTCGAAGCGCTCCGTTCCGACCTGCCTTTCGATGATCTCCTGGATCGACTTGGCCAGTCTCCGGGTGACGTGGGGCAGGGGCCTGTGGTCCTTGCGGCTGTCGGTGACGACAAAATCGCCGGATACCAGCTGGGCCAGGCATTGATCGAGGGTCTCGGGGGCGTCGGCCGTTTCTTCCGAGGACCAAGCGGAAACCGACAAAAGGAAAATGAAGAGGAAGAGCGGAAAACGCATACGCCCTCTCAAGGCAAGTTTCTAAAAGGAGCAACGCGCGTGCCAGCGTGCCAAGATTCGTTGTTCTTGATTTTCGAGGGGTTAGCCCGAGGGAGTGGGTGATTTTTATCCCGGTTTGGCGGGCAGTTTCTCATTTTGATGCCGGGGACTTGTCTGTTATACAAGAAACGTGCCCCACCGCGTTTCGCTCATCCCCGGCGACGGGATCGGTCCCGAAATCACCCAGGCCACCCGCGAGGTCCTGGAGGCGACCGGCGTGAAGATCGTCTGGGAGGAGGTCCTGGCCGGACAGAAGGCGATCGAGAAGGACAATACGCCGCTTCCGCAAAAGACCGTCCGGTCGATCCTCAAGAACAGGGTCGCGCTGAAGGGACCGCTGGCCACGCCCATTGCGACGGGGTTTGCGAGCGTCAACGTCATGCTCCGGAAGCGCTTCAACCTCTACGCGAACGTCCGCCCCGCGAAGTCGATCGTGGGCGTGAAGAGCCAGTTCAAGGACATTGACCTGGTGATCCTCCGCGAAAACACCGAAGACCTCTACTCGGGCATCGAGCATGTGGTGGCGCCGGGGGTCGTGGAGTCGATCAAGGTGATCACCAAGAAAGCGTCGCTCCGCATCGCGGAGTTTGCCTTCCGGTACGCCAGGGCCAACGGCCGCAAGAAGATTACGGCCATCCACAAGGCCAATATCATGAAGCTCTCCGACGGTCTTTTCCTGGATTGCGCCCGGCGGGTCTCCAAAAAATATCGCGATATCGAGTACACGGAAATGATCGTCGACAACGCCTGCATGCAGCTGGTCTTGAAGCCCCACCAGTTCGACATCCTTCTCCTGGAAAATCTCTACGGCGACATCGTCTCCGACCTGGCGGCGGGTTTAGTTGGCGGCCTGGGCGTCGTTCCCGCCGGCAACATCGGCGAGAAAGGCGCGATCTTCGAGGCGGTGCACGGGACGGCCCCGGACATCGCGGGCAAGAACAAGGCCAATCCCATGGCGTTGATCCTCTCCGGCGCGATGATGCTCGATCACCTGGGCGAAAAGGCCGCGGCGCAGAAGGTCCGGGCCGCCGTCGCGGGCGTGGTCAAGAAGGGGAAGGTCCTGACGGCGGACCTGGGGGGATCGGCGTCGACGATGGAGTTCGCATGGGCCGTGGCCCAAGCCCTCTGAACGGCCTGACCAAAATCCTATGAACGTCCGCGCGTGGTTCATCCGTCTCTTCTGGCTCGTCCCGCTCGTTTTCTACGGCGCCACCGTCTGCCGGTGGCCGAACTGGGTGGACGGACCCATGATCGCCGGCAACGTCTACGCCCTCAAGCTGAGCGTCTGGGTCAACACCCACAACCTCTTTCACCTTCTCGGAAGGCTTTGGACGACCATTTTTCCGTTCGGCGAGTTCCACGTGCGGTTGAATTTTCTCTGCGCCGTCTTCGGGGCGGTGACCGTCACCTTCCTCTTTCTGGCGGGGATGACCGTCACGAAGAACGCCGTGGCCTCCGCCGCCGGCGCGATCGCCGTCATGTTCGGGCACTCCCTCTGGTGGCATTCGACGATCCTCGAGGTCTACACGCTGAACACCGCCCTCCTGGCCATCTTCCTCTACCTCGTCGCCTCCTATGAGGAGACGGGCTCGAAGCGCCGGCTCTACGGGGCCGTTTTCGTCTGGGGTCTGGGCTGCTCCAACCACGTCCTGATGGGGCTCTTCGTCTTCGCCTTTCCGGCGATCCTTTTGGTCTCTGCGGAAAGACGCCGGTTGCTGAACCCGCGGACGCTCGCGGCGCTCGCCTTTTTCTTTCTGCTGGGATTCTCCCCCTACCTCGTCATCTTCGTCCGTGAGTTTCACCACCGCGCCCCGAAGGTCTTCTCGGCGAAGGGGTATTGGAACGTCCTCCAGGCCATGGTCAATGACACGACCGGGGCGCAATTCCGCCGTTACATGTTTCCGTCGTTCATGTCGTCCGCCCAGAAATGGCGGTGGCGGCTCAACTACCTCTTTCTCCTGCTCATGAATTATCCGTCCGTGGCCTTCCTCGGCGGATGGGTGGGACTCGCGGCCTTCGCCCGGACCCGGGCCTTCCGCGCGACCTTTGTCTTTTTTCTCGCGGGCCTCGCCGCCCAGGCGGTCTGGTCCTCCAACTACATGATCTGGGACATGTACGCCTTCGGGTTGCCTGTCTGGGTCCTCTTCGGATTCGCCGTGATCGTGGGCTTCGATGATCTGTGGCGGCGGTCGCGCATAACGCGCGCGGCGCTTCTGGTTCTCCTCCCCACGCTGCTGGCGGGGCCCGTCCTTTACGCGAAGATTCCCTCCTGGGCCGCCGGCCCCGGCTTTTGGCGCAACTATTTCCGGTATTTCGAATACGTCTCCAACATTTGGGATCCCGCGCGCTATTTCGCCAATCCAAACAAGAGGCATTACGACGACGTGGAACGCTTCGCGCGGCGCATGTTCGAGATCCTGCCTCAGGGCGCGATTCTCTACGACGACGACGGCAAGGGATACTATCCGCTCGCCCTTTATTACCGGGACGTCCTCAAGGTCCGCACGGACATCCGGCAGCACATGATCGTCGGGCCGGCCCCGAACAGCGACTCCATCCCGAGGGCGGCGGCGCAAGAGCTTCTCGCGGACCTCCAGCGGGGCGGCGACGTGTACGTTTCCTCCCCTTATTGGCCGGAGCGGCCCATGCTGGATCAGCTTTATTCCCGTCTGGCGGGCCTATCGCTCGCTAAGCCGGTGTCGCCGTCCACGGTCGCCCGGCTGTCCGTGGAGGAGTTGGAAAGGACCTTTCCCGTCTACGAGCTCAACCGGGTGGTGCTCTTTCCCGACCGGCCCTATTTCATCTATCACGTGGTGCGCCGGCCTGAGCCGGAGACGGGGCCGAGATGATCGACCCTCGCCACGTCCCCCTGGTGCGGTGCGCCGTGGCCGCGGTCGCGGCCGCCGTCCTTCTTTGCGAGCGGTATGGCCGTTTTCCAGCCCGCCGCCGGCTGTTTTTCGGCATCCTGGGCCTCTGCGCGGTCTTGGGCGTCGGGGCCTTTTACAACCTTGGCTACAAGCAATTCTGGAACGAGAGGCGGGGGGCGTGGACGTTCATCCACTATCCGGATCACCGGCAGACCTACGGCACCGCCAAGTACTTTAGGGAGATCGGCTATCGGGGCGCGTTCCGGGCGGACATGGCCGCCTACCTCGAGGACACGGGGGCGGGCCGGGAGTCGGTGGCG
>DATIGE010000035.1 GCA_035454885.1 bacterium | reverse complement strand
AGGGTGACCTTGTCGCCGTTGGCCGCGCCCAGGGCCGCGATGCCGCTGCCCAGTTTTTGGATCTTCTGGTCGGAGAGGTCGCGCAGGAGCTTGGGATCGTCGATGGCGACGATCGACGTCAGGACCTTCACGCCGTTGACGTCCTTGATCTCCTCCTGCTCTCCCCCACCCTCGGCGCCGCGGGTCATCGTAGTCCGGGCCTTCTGTAAATCCTTCTCCAGGCGCTTGACCTGATCGAGGAGCTTTTCCACACGGTCGACGACGTCGTGCGGATTCGCCTTGAGGACAGCGGCCAGGCGGTCGATCTCCGACTCGAGCTTTTTCAAATAATGAGAGGCCTGGACGCCGACCACCGCCTCCACGCGGCGGATGCCCGCCGCGACGGAACCTTCGCCGGTGATCTTCAAGAGGCCGATCTGGCCGGTGGCCGCCACGTGCGTCCCTCCGCAAAGCTCCGTCGAGAAATCGCCCATCTGGCAGACGCGCACGCGGTCGCCGTACTTGTCGCCGAAGAACGCCAGGGCGCCCGCCTTGATCGCGTCGTCATAGGACATGACGGAGGTCGTCACGCCCAGATTCCGGCGGATCTGGTCGTTCACCATCTCCTCGATCTCGACCAGCCTTTCCTTGGAGACGGGCTCGAAATGAGAGAAATCGAAGCGGAGTTTTTCGGGGGTGACGAGGGAACCGGCCTGGCGGACATGCGTTCCCAGAACCCTCCGAAGCGCGGCGTGCAACAGATGCGTCGCCGAGTGGTGGGTCATGGAACCCTCGCGCCAGCGGGGGTCCACAGCCAGGTCCGCCTCGTCGCCCTCCTGGACCCTGCCCTCCAGGATCTTGACGCGATGGACGATCAAATCCGCGCCCTTATGCGTGTCCAGGACCTGGGCCTTCAGATGCTTGGTCTCGATCGTGCCGTGATCGCCCACTTGCCCGCCGCCTTCGGGATAAAAGGGCGTCTTGAGCGTGACGATCTCGACCTCCTCGCCCGGCCCGGCCTTCTCCACGCGCTGCTCGTCGGCCACGCGGATCATGGCCGCCACGGGGGATTTATCCTTCAGGTGGTCGTAGCCGACGAACTCGGAGCGGAGGCTCTTCTGCGCGATCTCCTGCCCAATTTCCAAATAGACGTCCTTCATCTTGGAGGCCGCCGAGCCCTTCCACGCCCGCCGCCCGCGGCCCTTTTGCTCCTCCATCAGCTCCTCAAAGCCCGCCATGTCGATGTCGAGGGAAGCCTCCTGGGCGATCAACTCCGTCAAGTCGATGGGAAAGCCGTAGGTGTCATAAAGTTTGAAAACGACCCCGCCGGAGAGCACGCGCTCCTTGGCCTTGCGGGCCTTTTCCAGTTCCTCGCGGATGATGGCCAGTCCCTTGTCCAGAGTCTCGAGAAATTTTTCCTCCTCCGAGCGGACGACCCGCTTGATCAGATCGATCTCGCGGCCAAGCTCCGCATAGACGGAACCCATCTCCGTCAGGACGACGTCGGCCAACTTGTAGAAGAAGGGTTCATTCATCCCCAGGAGCCTCCCGTGACGGATGGCCCGCCGGAGGACGCGGCGGAGGACGTAGCCGCGCCCCTCGTTCGACGGCTGCACGCCGTCGGCGATCAGGAAGGCCGCCGACCGGATGTGATCGCAGAGGACGCGGATGGAGACGTCGGTCTCTTCGTCCACTCCATATTTTTTACCCGTCAACTCTTCCGACTTCCGAATCAAAGGGGTGAAAAGGTCGCTGTCGTAATTTGAGTGCACCCCTTGAGCGACGCATGCCAGACGTTCCAGTCCCATGCCGGTGTCGATCGATGGCTTGGGGAGCGGCTTCATGTGCCCGTCCTCGTCCCGATCGAACTGCATAAAGACCAGGTTCCAGATCTCCATGAACCGGTCGCAGGTCGCTTCCCGCGACACGCCGCTCGCTACGGCTCGTAACGGAAGGCTGTCGCAACCGGGCGCGCAGTCGGGCTTGCCGCAGCCGAATTCCTTGCCGTGGTCGTAGTGGATCTCGGAGCACGGCCCGCACGGGCCCGTGTCGCCCATCGCCCAAAAATTGTCCTTCTCGCCCAGGCGCTTGATCCGGTCCTTGGGGACGCCGACCTCTTTCTGCCAAAGCTCCTCGGCCTCGTCGTCCTTCTCGTAGACGGTGATCCAAAGCCTCTCTTTCGGGATCTTCATCTCAAGCGTCAGAAAGTCCCAGGCGTAGCGGATCGCCTCGCGCTTGAAGTAATCGCCGAAGGAGAAGTTCCCGAGCATCTCGAAGAACGTGTGATGGCGGGCCGTCCGGCCGACGTTCTCCAGGTCGTTGTGCTTGCCCGAGACGCGCAGGCACTTTTGGGATGAAGTTGCCCGGGGGAAAGGCGCCTTCTGGGCGCCCGTGAAGTAGTTCTTGAACGGGACCATCCCGGCGTTGGTGAAATACAGCGTCGGGTCGTCCACCGGGATGAGCGAGGCGGACGCCACCCTCTTGTGCCGCAGCGACTCGAAGAACTTGAGAAACCGCTCTCGGATCTGGATCGATGTCATGCGTGTCAGGGTACCGGAAGACCGTGAATAAGACTAGACACTAACCGGCGGCGCGCTTCTTGGCTTCCGGCTTGTCCGCCTTGGGTGCCTCTTTGGAGGCGTCTTTCGGCGGCGTCAAGAGATCCTTCTCGATCTTGGCGGCGATGTCCTTGTTGTCCTTGAGGAAAAGCCGGGCGTTGTCTCGGCCCTGACCGATCCTCTCACCCTTGTAGGCGTACCACGTGCCGGTCTTTTCGACGACCTGATGGGCCTCCGCCAGGTCGAGCAACTCGCCCTCGCGGGAGATCCCCTCGCCGTAGATGATGTCGAACTCAACCTCCTTGAACGGAGGCGCCACCTTGTTCTTGACCACCTTCACGCGCGTGCGGTTGCCGACGATCTGATCGCCGTTCTTCAGGGGGGCGATCCGGCGGATGTCGAGGCGGACCGAGGCGTAGAACTTGAGGGCGTTGCCGCCTGTGGTCGTTTCCGGATTGCCAAACATGACGCCGATCTTCATTCGGATCTGGTTGATGAAGATGATCATGGTCTTGGCGCGCGAGGCGTTCGCCGTGAGCTTGCGCAGGGCCTGGCTCATGAGACGGGCCTGGGCGCCCATCTGGGCGTCGCCCATCTCGCCTTCGATCTCGGACTTGGGAACCAGGGCCGCCACCGAGTCGATGACGATCAGGTCGACCGCCCCGCTCTTGACCAGCATGTCGGCGATCTCCAGGGCCTGCTCCCCATTATCCGGCTGGGAGATGAGCAGGTCTTCGGTCTTCACGCCGAGCTTCTTCGCGTATTGAACGTCGAGCGCATGCTCGGCGTCGATGAAAGCGGCGATGCCGCCCTTCTTCTGGGTCTGGGCGACGGAGGTGAGGGCCAAGGTCGTCTTGCCGGAGGATTCAGGCCCGTAGATCTCGATGATCCGGCCCTTGGGAAGCCCGCCCACTCCCAGCGCGAGGTCCAGTCCCAGCGATCCCGTCGGGACGACTTCGATCTCTTGCAAGACCTCCTCCTTGCCGAGCCGCATGATGGCGCCCTTGCCGTACTGCTTTTCGATCACGCTGATCGCGGAACTCAGGGCCTTTTCCTTGTTGGCGGCACTGGTGTTTTCTTTGGATTCCATCACGGCCTCCTCAATGGGTATTCTTTCAGTTTGGTATAACTCGCCCCCTCGGGAGTCAAACGGCTTTTGTAGAGAAAAAGCCGGTCGACGGTGAACGCCCCAAAGCGGGCCTCGGACGCGGCCTTAAGGACCGCCGATACCCCCGAAGCACCCCGGAAATTCGGGATCCGGGCCAGCGTCAGGTGCGGCGCGAAAGCCCGATCCTTTTCCTGATGGACGGAGAGATCCTCGACGGTCTCCTGAACATGCCTTTGAAGATCCGCGAGCCGGTCGATTTCGCCGGTGAGACCCGCCCAGACAATGCGGGGTTTTTCGGGGCCCGGAAAGAAGCCCAAGCCCGCGGCCTCCAAAGACATCGGCTCGAAAGAACCGGCCAGCTGCGCCAACCGTCCGTCAATCGTCGCGATCATCTCTTCTTCAATTTCACCCAGAAACCGAAGCGTGAGGTGGATCGCCTCGGGACGCACCCATCGGAATCCGACCGTCCGCTTAGCGAGGGATTGAACCGTCGAGGACAGGTTTCGAAGGACCTCTTCCGAGGGATCCGCGGCAATGAACGAGCGGATTTTCATCGGGATTACTGGGAGATCTTCGCTTCCAGACGACGCATCTGCTCGTTCGAGATGATGTATTCGTGATGAAGGTCCTCGACCTTCTTGAAGAGGTGGTCGAATCGCCGGTCATGATCGTCGAGTTTGGCGTCAACCCCGTCGAAACGACTGTCGATGGCCTGAAAACGCGGTTCAAGAATATCATTATGAAATCGAGCAAACAGATGGGACAGCTCCTCCTTGAGCTCCTGCTTGAGCTCCTGCTTGAGCTGTCCCTGCAAGCTCTTGGCCTGCGACAGCGTGACCGGTTTTTCGTCGAAATCGTTCGTCATGGTCGGGCTCCCTTCATAGACCTCGCCTCTCTCAAAAGCAAGACCCGTGCCCGAAAAATCTTCAGCGTGTCCGCGCTTCCGAGCAAGATACCCGTTCGGATTTCCGGACGACAGGGTTCGAATTTCAGGTCTTGAGAAGACCAAGGAGTTTCTTCCGCAGCAGGTCCATCGCCGCGAACGCGACCACCTTCTTGAACCACTCGCGCGTCGTGGCAAAGTGAAGTTCGCGCTCGACCGTGCCGTCTCCGGCATCCAATGCGATGTGGACGGTGCCCACCGGTTTTTCGGTCGTCCCGCCGTCCGGGCCGGCGATGCCGGTGATCCCGATCCCGTAGGTGGTCTTGGCCAGTTTCCGGACTCCCTTGGCCATGGCCGTCGCCGTCTCGGGGCTGACCGCCCCGAAGGTCTTGAGGAGGGACTGGGGGACGCCCAGGATCTCCGTCTTGGAGGCGTTGCTGTAGGTCACGACGCCGCGGTCGAAATAGGCCGAGCTGCCGGGCACGTTGGTGACGAGATGGGCCAACTGTCCGCCGGTGCAGGATTCGGCGGTCGCCAGCGTCGCGCCTTTTTCCCTCAAGAGACGGCCGATGAGCGCGGGGAACGTCTCCTCCCCTTCCGCGTACACCCAGTCCGCCAGACGTTTGTGGATTTCCGTCGCCGCACCCGTCACGCGCCTCTCCAGAACGG
This sequence comes from bacterium, assembly GCA_035454885.1. Taxonomy (NCBI): domain Bacteria; species bacterium. The sequence goes on along the minus strand of DATIGE010000035.1, from coordinate 37,951 downwards.
TGGGGTCAGGGCCCCAGGAGGATATTTTGATCAGAATCTCAGGAAATGAAACACGATAGGCAAGGTCGATACCCGTGAGCTCCATGCCCTCAAGCCTCTGCGCCATCGTCGCCTCCGGAGCGCCGAAACAACGCAGAAGCTTGAAGGCATAGGCCCTCTTCTCCTCTTCCAACTTCATGAGCTCCGGCAAAACGGAGTCCTCGAACTGCTGGTGCATCTCGCGCGGCACGCCGGGCATGAAAAAATAGTGCGCCTCCCGGTGAACCGCGTGACAACCCGGAGCCGTTCCGATCTTGTTGGGGATCATCAGCGAGCCCTCGGGGAGCAACGCCTGCTTTTCGTTATTGGGCGTCATGTCCCGCCCGATTTTCTTAAAACGATTCTTGATGGCCTGGAGGGCGACTTCGTTGAGGACGAGTTTCTGACCGAACGCCCTGGCGGCCGCTTCGATCGTGATATCGTCCAGCGTCGGTCCCAAGCCCCCGGTGACGATCACCGCCCGCGAGCGTTCAGCGGCCTTCAGAAGGGCCTCGGCGATCTTCTCCGGCTCGTCGCCGACGGTCGTGTGCCAGTGAAGCTCGTAGCCGCGGCTCCAGAGCCGCTCGCCCAGCCAGGCGAAGTTGGTGTCGGTGATCGCCCCCGACAAGACCTCGTCCCCGATCGTGATGATCTCGATCTTCATCGGATGGCCCGAAGGGCGATTTGCAGGACGAGGTTCGCGTAGATCCCCGCCATGATGTCGTCCCCCACCACGCCCCATCCCCCGGGGAGGTTTTCCTGGATCCAGCGGACGGGGAAGGGCTTCCAGACGTCGAAGAGGCGGAAAAGGACGAAGGCCGCGAGGACGACCCTCCAGCTCGCGGGCAGAAACATCAGGGCGACGAGCATCCCGGAGACCTCGTCGATCACGATGACCTGCGGGTCCTTGGCGGCCAGGAATTCCTCGGCGAGCCCGGCGATCCAACAGGAGAGAAAAACAAAGGCCGCGACCGTGACCGCGAGAGGCCATTGGGGGAGCCTGAGCAAGAGCCAGTATGCGAGCAGCCCGACCGCGCTGCCCCAGGTGCCCGGGGCGAACGGTATATAACCGGCGCCCCCGCCCGAGGCCAAAAAGAGGATGACTTGTCGCACGGAAATACCTTATTCACTCCTTCGCTGGAGGGAAACATGAAATTAAAAGGAAAGACGGCAATCGTCACGGGCGGCGCCCAGGGCATCGGCAAGGCGATCTCCAAGAGACTCGCGGCCGACGGGGCCAACGTCGCCATCTTCGACCTCAAGCCCGAGGGCGGCGAGGCAACGGCCAAGGAGATCGGCCCGCAGGCGATCTTCCTCAAGACCGACTGCACCAAGAAGCCCGAAGTCGACGCGAGCGTCGCGAAGGTCATCGAGAAATTCGGGCAGGTCGACATCCTCGTGAACAACATCGGCTGGGCCCTCCCCACCTTCTTTCTCGAAGAGGACGAGGCCTATTGGGACAAGGTCATCGCCGTGAACTCCAAGACGCAGCTCCTGGTCGCGCATGCCGTCCTAAAAGACATGTCGAAACGGAAAGGCGGCAAGATCGTCAATCTCTCGTCGGACGCCGGACGCGTGGGTCAGATGCAGGGCGTGGTTTATTCGCTCTGCAAGGCGGGCGTCATCGGCTTCACGAAGGGACTCGCCCGCGAGGTGGCACGCTACGGAATCAGCGTCAACTGTGTCTGTCCGGGCCCGACCGACACCCAGCTCTTCGAGGAGGCGATCAATCCGAAGATCAAGGAGACCTTCATCCAAATCATCCCGTTCAAGAGGATCGCCAAACCCGAGGAGATCGCCGCGGGCGTGGCGTTCTTCTGCTCGCCGGACGCGGATTACGTGACCGGTCAGGTCCTGTCGGTCTCCGGCGGACTGACAATGGCCGGCTAGCGGAAATCTACAAGGCGGGAGGAGGGATAACCGTCTGCAAGGCGTCGAAGTCGATCGCCTCTTCGCGGGGGGCGAGTCCCGACCAGCCGGCGTTCGGGATCCGGAAATACTCCAAGAGCCCTTCCTCCGTCATCCCCCGGCGCTGGATCACCCAGCGGGCGCGACCGACGTTTCTCTCCAAGATCCCGTGCAGGACGTGAAGGGGCTGGCCCAAGATCCGGTCCATCCCGAACTCCTCGCGGATCAGCTTGAAGTGGTCGTGAGAGCGTTTCCAGGCGTCAATCCGTTCCCGGGCCAGGGCGATGGCTCCGTGCAGTTCCGTCATCTGGCGGATGAGCGGTACCGCAAATTTTTGGTCTTCCTGCCAGGGATGAAGGGGTTCTGAAAAGTAGTCCCCGTACGACACGCCCAAGCGAACGAAGCTGTCGATCGCATCCGCATCGACGCCGAGGCTCACCAGGAGGGCGCTCTCATAGGTCTCCGCCCGCCGGACGTAGCTGGATGCGGAAAACGGCTCGAGGCCTTCGGGAACCACTTCCCCGGACGCGATCCCGTCCTGAATCACCTGCGACAGGTTTCTCGTCGAAAAGGGATCCAGCCGCGCCTGAGACAACGAGAGCTGGCTCCAGGTCCCCATATAGGTCAGAAGCCCACGCTGGGCCGGGCTGAACGCCTCTGAAAGACTGATGACCGCGGTAAAAATCATGAACGCTCTCCCAAAATCACGTTGTGAATGGATCCGTGTCTACCCTGGGATCTTCCCTGATCCCCCGGTCGCCTCGTCGCGGATCCTGGCAATGGGACCGGATTTTCTCACACGGGACACGTTGAAGTAGGCCTCGATCCCCGCCAGTGACCGTGCCCCGTAGTCCTCCAAGATCTCCCGGGCATCCACGATCCTGCGGAGAAACTCCAACTGCATCTCGAACAGAAGAGACCCCAAGGGCTCCTCCAGACTGAGGTCGAAGGCCTCGCCGGCATCTTGGATCCCATCGAAGCGGTACCCCTGGAGGGCGCCCCGCCACGCCTTGAGCTCGGTCCGGGCCTCGCCGATCACGCGCCTGAGCGTGGTCAATTCGCTCTCAACCGCGGGAACGAACCGGGACTCCGAATACCAGGTCTCCCCCAAGATACCGGTCAGAAGGCGCTCCTGCTTGACCGTCCGGGCGACGAGAGAGGCCGCGGACAAGAAGACCGCGTCGACCGGGGACCGCCGCCTCTCCCGGATTTCGACCTCCATCCGGGCCGAAAGATTCAAGGGTGAAAAGGCGCTTCGGGAGAAGGGGGCTTCGTCAAAACTCCCCATCGTGTGGACGTAGTTGAGGAGGGAGACCTGGCCGGGAGAGAGTCCGGAAACGGGCAAGAAGGCCAAATTGGGAACGGCGGTGGACATTTCTTTATCCCGCCGCATTATAGAGACTCTTTCTAGCAATGCAATCAAATCTACGTGATTTTAATAGACTTTCCCTGTTGATAACCTGTGACAATACGTCTAACTATTTAAGAAATAAGGGCTATTGATCGCCTATTTTTGGACGAGCCGATTACGGAGGGGCCTCCAAAGACCCCCGGTCGAGAAGCATTCCCAGCCCCATTTAAGCCATTTGAGCAGGGCCATCGCCAGCCAGACCGCCCAAACAAGCATGGCGATCCGGTAGACGTACATGGGGAGCGTCACGACCCAAGGCCTCGGAAATTCAGTGGATATTCTATCCTGGAACCAGAGGAGCAGGGAGTCGCTGGACCCGTTCCCCTCGATCTGCATGACGGGAATGCCCAAGAGTCCCCGTTCGATGGAGAAGACCAAGACCACCAAGGCCGCGACGGTCAGGCCCACGACGAAGAGCTGGCGCAGGTCGAAGACGAAGCGGCCGGGCAGGTCCCGGTTGCGGCGCCAGCCCAAGGCGAGGAGCCACAGGGCCACGAAGATCGAAGACCAAATGGGGACCTGGGTGAGCCCCAGTCCCAACAAGAACCAATGATGGGCCTTCAGCGGTGTCAGCCGGACGCGCCCCAGCCCCACGGCGATCAGGGCCAGCACCACCACCAGGCCCCAGAACAGCACGGCGGGCCCGAGGCGGGGGCCGCTCGCCCACAGCACCCAGCGCCGCGGAATGGAGATCCTCGCTTCGGCGTTCACGCTCGGCGCCCCCAAATCCAGCGCGGGGGCGCGGAAGTGCGTCGAGATCCCGCGCGGCTCGTTCCAAGCGAGTTCCACGGCCTGCGCGCCCGGCACGACGGGGAGCGTCACCTTGTCCCCCACCGCGGCGATCGGCTGCGCGCTCCCGTTGATCGAGACCGACTTCAACTCCGCCCCCTCGGGAAGCGTGATCGTATGCTGGCCACCCAGGCTGCTGCGAATGGAGAGCGCCACAGAGGCCTCCGTCGAGCGTGAGCCCGGGGTCAGCGTCAGTCGGCTCCGGTCGATGGTCAGCGTCGGGCCTTCGACCGCCTCCGGGCGGAAGACGTGCAACACCGCCTCCTCCCCCGGCCAGGGCCTGAACGTCGGCAACCAGTCCCCGCCGTCCTCGAAATGGTGCACGACGGGGATCCCTTCCATCCGCACATGCCAGATCGGGCTCGCCTCGATCGTCCAAACCTCGGTCCACCAGGTCGAGTCATCGGCCTTCAGCGGGATCGTGGGGGACTCGAGGAGCGCCGACCTCCAAGACACCTCCGTCGCCTGCGGACCCAGATTGACCGTCACCTTGCCGCCCTCCACGCGCATTCCCGGTGTCGTCACCGATTCGCCCACGAGGAGGGGCACTTGCACGACCACGGCGGTGCCGACCGGTGTTTCGCGCGCGACGCGGGTCTCGACCTCCCAGGTCAGCCCCAGGATGATCCGCCTCTCCACCGTCAGAAACGCGGGCAAGGCGGCGCCGGAATCCGCCCGTCCCTGGGAGGCCGGAGAGGTCTCCGAGGCGATCTGGCTCCTCACGAGCTGGAGGTTGTCGTCGGCGACTCCGTCTTCATGGAGCCCGAGGAGGCTCCAACCCTCGGCCTTGGCCTCGATGTACCGTGGCTTGAGCGGCAACGGGACCTGCACGTTCTGGCGATCGGGCAAGGGGCCGGTCATGAGCACCTGATGCACGCCGGCGTCCAGGACGATCCACAGCCGTCCGTCCCCGGTGCGCGTGAGGTGCGCCGTTCCTCCCGCCGCCGCGGCCTTTCCCTTGTCGCCGGGCTTCACAACAACGGCGGCCCCCCCGACCATCACCTCCGTCGGTGACCATTCCTTGAGCGTACCGGGAAGGGGAACGGCGCTTGCGGCCTCGACATGCACCTCCATGCGGGCGGTCAGCGACTGGGGAGAGACCTCCAAGCGCATCCGCGGGATCGTCGCGCAGTGGGGTTGGCACTCGGGCCTTTCCAAGAGACGGTTTTGTAGCTCTTGCAAGAGATCCGGCGTGGGGAACTCCGCGCGGGCCTGGCTCCCGACGAGCATCATCGCCAAGGCCGCCGCCGCGGCCGCCGCCTTCCGGCCGGGACGAAAGAGGAAGGGGCGCTCCAAGACGCGCGCGAGCAAGAGCGCGAGCAGGGCCACCCGGGCGAAGCTCAGGAGGAGGTTCAGGAAGGGCGGTATCAAGACCAGGAAGAGCGACTCCCCCTCCTCCACCGGTCCCCACCAAATGATTTCAACCCGGCGCCAGCTCCACTCGGGCAGGCCCGGTCCGGTCTGCACCTTGGCCCCCGGTTGGTACTCGTTCAAGAGCTGGGACGGGGCCTTCTTGGCCTTCGAACGTATGACCATTCTTGCCATCGATTCTGATTTGGCGACCTGGGACACCTCTTGCTGGACCCTGGGGGCTTCCTCCAAGCCCCGATCGGCTTCCACCTCCAACGCCGCCGGAGGCGGTGGCGGAGGCATGGGCTCGGCCTGTGGGGCCATCGCCCCGTAGCCCCCCGCCGAGGTGGCGACGGGCATCGGGTACGCGCCCGTCGGCTCGAGCGAGGGATAGAGGCCCATCCTCACCTGGTCGACCAAAAAGGGAACGGCGACGACGATCAGGACGAGAACGGCGCCGATCCGGTAGAGCCGCACGAGCCTCCGAAACCGCCCTTCGGGGAGGAACCGGAGCAACCCGGCGCCGATCAAGACGGCGATCCAGGCCCAGAGGGGGGCCCCTGCCTCGGTCGCGGTGAGACCGAGCCCCGAGAGGGCCGCGACGCCCCACCGGACTCCCCAGAGCTTGGCGAAGGAGAGGGCGATGATGAGGACGAGAAAGATCTCCAAGAGCGTCCAGCGGCCCAGCCAGGTCGCCGGCGCGGCATCCGCCCCGAAGACCGCGAAGGCGCGCCATCCCGGAGGGAGTTGCAGGACCTCGGTCACGCGCTCGAAGGTCTGTCCCCAGCCCGTGGCGGGGACCGACCGCGCGCCCGATTCGATGCGGCTGTCCGCCTGAACCGTCACGCCCCCCTGCCGGATCTCCACGCCTCTCTTGCCCTCGCCCAGGCTCGTGATGAGCTGGTCCTTGCCGTTCACCGACACGTGCCCGAGGGCCAGGGGCTCGGAGACCTCGAGGCGCGCGCTCTTGACCATCGTTCCCGAGATGGCGTCCCGGACGGTGTAACCCCGGCCATCGAAGTCCAGCCAGAGGTTGCGGTCCAGGGAAATCCGGTCGGGCGCGTCCGTCGAGGCCCCGCGGCGCCTTTCGTCGAAGGCGATCGTCTCGCCCGGACGGATCCGGTAGGCGGGATGGGACTTCCACGCCTCGGGGAGCGTCGTCTGGGTCGGATCGATCGCGGGGACGCCCGTGACGTTCACGAGCCTCAATTCGTTCCTCGCCTCGAAGGCCCAAACTTCCTCCTCCGGCCAAGGGATATCAGACGCCCCCAAGGCGATTTCTTTCACCGGTCCGTGATGGCGCGCCCTCAGTTCCAGGTCCCAGGTCCCGGTCTTGGCCTGAACGCGGATCTTGCCGTCCTTTTCCAACTCCGCCGGGATCGGGCTCTCCAGGGACATGGGGATGAATCCCTCCGGCAGCGGCGAAGGCAGGAGCACGTCGCGCGTCTTTCCGGAGACCTCCAGAGTGATCCGCGTCGTCATCGTGAACGGAACCTCGTCGATCAGGAGCCGGTGCACGCGCACTTCAAGCCGATCGCGCTCGGGCTCTAAGAAGGCGGGCATCGGTTTCGATTCGAGCCAGAGGCGTCCGTCCTCGTCCCTCTGCACGCGCGCGGCGGGGCTTCCGCGAAGGGTCAGGCGCACCACACCGATCTCCGCGGGAAGCGCCAGCGAATCGGGCAGGCGGTCCCAAGAAAAGACGCCGGTCAGGGCGTAGGTCCCCTTCGGCACGAAGACCTGGGGACGACCGTCCCTCTCGACGAGGGCAAGGGCGTTCCCCCCCGCCCTCACCTCCTGGGGCCAGTGATCGGCGTCGCCAGGCAAAGGAATCCAAGCTTCCTCGAAGATCCGGGCCTGGACGGAGAACGATCCCTTCGTGTCGTCGAGCGAGAGATCCATCGGCGACACCCAGCGGCAGAGCGTCCCCGCCGTTCCGTTGAAGAACGGGCAGAGCTGATCCTCCCGCCCTTTTAGGACCCATGCGGTCCAGGGCTTGAGGGGCTCGGGGACCTGAAACTCGGCGCTCAGGTCGGGAACGGAGGATAAGAAGAGACAGAGGAAAGCGACGAAGGAAGAGAATTTGCGTGTCATGTTCGCCTCGATATTTTCCTCCCGTATCACGAATGGAGGATGGTATGGACCGAAAAAATCCAGGAGGGTGCATGAGGACTTGTCTGACGGCTTTGGGGATCGTTTTCGCCGGCCTCGCATTTTTCTCTGGAGGAGGCGCCGGCTGCGGGGGCGGGGCGGCCCGCGGGACGGTGAACGCGAATTTCGAGGACGTGAGCGAGGCTCCCGTGACGCCGGCGGGGGCCATCGACCCGGACGACACGGAGATGGTCACGGTCGTCGAGCCCGGGCCGGACGATCAGGGCGGCAAGATCGGAACCGTCGCGGACCAAGACCCGTCGCACGTCCTCTGCGTCATCATCGATCCCTCGCCCGGCGAGGACGCGGACCTCGAGGTCTGCGAGTCGGACCAGGTCAACACCGAGACCGCGTCGGTGGAGGGGCTCTGCCCGGATGCGGACCGGACCTCGCGTTGCGCCTCGCGGAACGCCGGGGACGGTCCGGATTTTTGCCAGGTGACCGGGGCGGCCGACTACGCCTTCGTCCTCATGAACTTGACGCCGCAGACGGTCTCGGCCGCCTATCGGGTCGTCGATGTGACGGGGTATCCGGCGCAGTCCTGTGCGGACTTGAACATCACGGAGAATTCGATCCGGGCGGATGAACTTTAAGGGCTGGAGGGCCTTTCGGGCTCCGGCAAGGTGAGCGAGCCCTCTTGATACCGCTTCATCAGAAAGTCCATGTCGGCCAGGCGGTCGAGCACGTCCATCCGGAGCTTTTCGTCCGGAATGCGGTTCAAGGCCATGATCTCGAATTGGGGGGGTTTGTCCATGACGGGCCCGCCCTCGCAGGCCACGATGAAATCCGCCGCCGCGCGGCAATAAACGTTCAATTCCGCCTTCAAGGATTCGGGAATCCCGTCGTCCTTGTAGACCAGAAGCCTTTGGATGTCCCCCCACTCCTTGGTACCCAGGCTCATGACCTGGATCTCGGCGATCGCGTAATCCTTTTTCTTGCCGTTGCAGGTCCGCACGATATTGATGTGCTTGGCGCGGTACCCCCTCGCGTTGTCCTTGATCTCGATGTTAGCCACCCGGAGGAAATGGGGGCACCCTTCCTGGCTCCGGGCCGCGGCCTCGTGGAGCTTCATGGCGCCCTCCACCAGGGCCACCGCCGCATCCACCTCCGCCTGGGAGCGGACAACGATCCTCAGGCCGATCAGATCGAAAAACTTCTCCCTCATGTTGGTCCAATCCTCTTCCTCGACGCGTTTCATGAACTTGGGAAGGAGGTCGCGTTTGATGCGAAGTTCGATGTGGAAATAGCTGAAGTTGAAGCCCTGGCTGATATTCTCGATGATCGCCCGGATCTCCTGCGCGAAGGGGTCGAACCGCTCCATGAACTTCCGCTCATCCTCGTCGCGCCGGCGCCGGTAGTGAAAAAGGTTCTGAAAAAGCTCCTCCCCGAAGAGGTCGTAATCCGGGCTCAAGACCGTGAACGACCGGTAGAAGGCGTGCATGGGCCTGGTAAAGAAGTGGTCCTTATTGTAGAGGGTCCGGATCTCCCGCAACGTGGACTCCGCCAACCTCGCCTCCTCGACAATCGCCCCCTCGGTCACACCGCGCCCCAAAAGGGACAGGAAGAGGCTGTCCAGTCTCGAGGTGACCGCCTCCTGGGTCGTTACGAATTCTCCCGACTCCGGGCCGTTCTGATACCGGATCTCCCGGAGGCTCATGTACTCGTAGGCGATATGGCGGGATTGACGCTGGAGGTCCTCCGAAAGGGAGAGATCGGAAACGGAGGCCGAGGTCGTGCCCACTCCGATGGGATTCAGTGCCGCTAGTACGGTACCGGCTGGAAAGGAGCGGATCATCTGGCGTTCTAAGTCGGCGAAAAGACGCAAAAGTTGCCTGGTTTGTCAAGGGTTGGATGGATTCTAAGCCGAGCCGTCCAATCCTCAACTGCCGCCCTCGTATTCCACTTGAATCAGTCTGACGATCGGAAAGATGATGTGTTTAGAGGTCATAACGACGTCCCGAAATTCCGGCCTTGCCTTCACCCGGCTCTCGATTCGAACATAGAAAGAACTATCCTGGTCAACGGGAATGCCCACCCGGCAATCGAACGTCTTCTTCCTCTCATGGATCGCCATAAAACCGGGATTCGTCCCCCCCGAGGTACAGACGACGGCCCCGGTCACGTAGTGATCGTCGACCACATGTTCCGGAACGACGATGAATTTCGCGGAGGAGTTGCCGTTATCCAGCAATCGGTCAACAAAAGCAGCCGAGTCCTCCCTCTCATCCGAAACCATGAAAGCCGTAATTCGCGTGACCACGGCTCCCTCGGGTAGCGGCAGGCGGCAGTAGCGGCTTTCCTTGTAGTCAACGTACTCGGATGCCGTGGGCTCCTCTTCGGCATATCGGCAAGAGGTCGTCTCGATCGTCACGTGGGGCACCTCTGGCGTTTCCACCCGCGCGGGCAACGATGCACTGAAAGTCGCGGTGGATTTGGGCAACCACGGCTTGACCTGCAAGTCTTTCAACTTCTCCGGACTCATTGTGACCTCTGCTCGGAGAACGGAGCCTGACGCCAGAAAGAGAATGATGGAGGCTGTTAGGAAGATATTCCGTTTTTTCATATTTTACTCCCCGTAGCCATTAGGTGGTGCAACTCGTGGGCCAGATGTCGTTGAGCCACCCCTTTGAAACTATTTGTTTTTTGTAAGCCTGCGGCGTGTAGACGTGTCTCAAATTGATAATTTTCTCATTTTGATAACGTCATGGTGCAATCTACAGGGGTTAGATCCGGTCGTCCACCGCCCCACAAGAATCGGCCCTAGCTCCTCTCCTCGCCGTTCCAAGGGAGCAACTTCCGCATTCGGACCGTCGCCTTGTCGGCGAGGTAATACAGGCTTGGCACCGTGTAGAGGGTGAAGAAGATCGAGACCCCGATGCTCCAGTTGAGGGCGAGCGCCATCGGCTGGATGAAGGGGTCGCTGCCGCCGATGCCGTAGGCGGCGGGGACGATGCCCAGGACGGTCGTGAGCGTGGTCAGGAGGATCGAGCGGAGCCGGACGCCGCAACCGGCCAGGATGGCGTCCTTGATGGGAATGCCTTCCCTCTTGATGCGGTTGATGAAGACGAAGACGAGCGTACCGCCGTCGACCACGACGCCGGTCATGCCGATGATGCCCAGGAACGCCAGAAATCCGATGGGCTCCCCGGCGAGCGCGAAGCCGATGACAACCCCCACGAGACCGAACGGGATCGCCAGCATGATGATGAAGGTCTGCAGCATGGACTCGAAGGTGACGAGCAGGACGATGAAGATCAGGAACATCGCCCCGGCGAGCGCCCGGAAGAGGCTCCGCATGGATTCCTGCGTGTCCTCGTCCTCCCCGCCGTAGGCAAAGGCGATGCCGGGATGGTCCTTGGAGGCGGTCCCGAATTTTTTCTTGAGAAGGGTGTTCACTTCCCGGGACGTGATGACCTCCTCGTCCACGTTGGCGGTCACCGTGACCACTCTCTTTCGGTCAAAGTGCTTGATCTCGCTTACGCCGGGGCCCTCCTCCAATCGCGCCACGTCCGCGAGGCGCACCAGGTTGCCCATCTTGTTCTCAATCAGCAGCGATTCGATTTCCCCGGGGTCGTGGCGCTTCTCCTCCGGGAGGCGGACCACCACGTCGATCTCGTCGTCCGTCTTGCGGATGGTCGTCGCCTTCAGGCCCTGGAACGCCTGGCGGACCGTCATCGCGATGTCTTGGTAATTGAGCCCGGCCTGCGACGCCCTCTCCTCGTCGACGACGATGTTGAGTTCCCCCTTGCCGCGCTCGTAATCGTCGCGGATATCCTCGACGCCCGGAAACTTGGCCAGCTCCGCCTTGAAGTCCTCGGCGAGTGCGTCCAATTCCTTCAGTTCGTCTCCGCGGATCCGCACGGCGACGGGCTTGCCCACCGGAGGGCCCGGCTTGATCGGGTCGAAGCTCACGCGCTCGAATCCCCATTCCGAGACGCTCGGAGGGAGCTTCGCGCGAAGCGCCTCCATGATCTCGCCGGCCTCCCGGTCGCGCTTCGTCTCGGGGGTCAGGTAGACCACCACCTGCCCCACGTGGGAGCCCCGCTCGGTGAAAGGGTCGCTGGGGTCGTTCTGGACGACGCCGACGTCCGTCACCACGTGATCCAGCTCGTTCTTGAGAAGCACCATCGCGAGTCTTTCCAGGACCTGCATTTTTTCCTCCATCCGTTCGAGGGAGGTGCCGATGGGCGCCTGCGCCCGGATGAAGAACGCCTCGATGCCCTTGGCGGGAAACAGCACGAACTTCAGACCGAGGACGGCGTAAAGGACGGCGAGGGCGATGACTCCGAAAGATAAGACGGTCGTCCAAATCGGATGCTTGAGGCTGTAACGGAGCGAGCGCACATAGAGGTCCCTGAAACGGTCGAAGTAATGATGCTGAACCTTTTTCTCGAAGGACGATTTTTGCCCCTCCTTTTTGGGCCGGCTCAGGTCCGAGAGGTGGGACGGCAGGATCACGAGCGCCTCCAGGAGCGATGCGGTGAGCGTGATGATGACCACCTTGGGGATGTCGCTTACGAACTTGCCGAAGATCCCGCTCATGAACAGGAGCGGAATGAAGGCGATGATGGTCGTCAGGACCGTCGAGATGATGGCCCGCCCCACCTCGGAGGACCCCGCGATCGCCGCCTCGACGTGCGCCTTCCCCTCCTCCAGATAGCGGGAGATGTTGTCGGCGACGACCAGGTCCTCGTCCACGAGCATGCCCAAGACCATGATGAGCCCGAACATGGAGATAAGGTTGATGCTGATCCCGAGAAAATTCATGGCCGCGATGGCCGAGAGGAGAGCGACCGCGATCCCCATCAACGCCCCCAATGCGACCCGCCAGGACAGGAAAATGACCATCGGTATGATCACGAAAAGGAGACCGATCCAGCCGTTGGAAATGAGGACGTTCAGGCGTCGTTTGATGTAATAGGAGATGTCGTCGACCAGGGCGATCTTCAGCTCGGGCCTATTCCGCGACTTGAAATCGTCCAAGACCGTCTGGAGGTCCTTCATCAGGCGGATGGCGTCGGCCCTGTCCTTCTTGACGACCATCAGGTTGATGGCACGGCTCCCGTCGGTGCGCTCGATGAAGCGCTCCTCTTCAAAACCGTCGCTCACGGCGGCGATGTCGCCCACGCGCACCCAATGGCCCTCTTCGTTGGCCCTGAGGATCACGCGGCGCACGTCGTCCGCGTTCTCGAGCTCGCCGGAGGTCCGGAGGATGAGCTCGCGCTCACGGCCCTTCTGCAACCCGCCCGCGACGTTGACGTTCCGCGCGCTCAACGCCTCCGTGACCTGGGTCAGGGAGATCCAATGGGTCGCCATCTTCGCCGGATCGAGCTCGACCCAGATCTCCCGGTCGCGCAGGCCCTCGCGCTGCACCTTCGAAACCTCGCTCAAGTCCAGGATTTCCGTCTCGAGGCGCAACGCGAGCTCCCGCAGCTCCATCTCCGGCATGTCGCCCGAAAGCGAGACGATGACGAGCGGCGTGTCCTTCGTTTGAAGCTCGATCACCTTGGGATCGTCCTCGAGGTCCTCCGGCAGGTCGTCCGCGTCGTCGACGGCCTTCTGGATGTCGTTATAGATCCGGTCCTTGTCCGGGGCGTCGGGGTCGAGCTCCAAGACGACCTCGGAAAGCCCCTCGACGGAGATCGAATACATCTTCTTGATGTCGCTGACCTCCTTCAGCTCCTTCTCGAGGGGGATCGTGATGCGCTTCTCGATCACCTCCGGCGGCGCACCCCGGTAGGCGGTGCTGACGACGACGATGTCGAAGGAGAAATTGGGAAAGGCCTCCCGCTCGATCCGGAAGAGGGCGAGCAGGCCGGCCACCACCAGAAAGATGGAGAGGGAGTTGACGAGCAGCGAGTTCTTGACCGAGAATTCGGACAGATTCACGGCGAGCCCCCCGAATCCGAAGACCGAGCCGCACCGCCGTTGCGGTGTCTTTCAACCAAGGTTTCTTCCGCCAATTTCAATCCCAGGACCGCCATCCGGTGCTGGAAGAGGGAGGCCAATGCCCTCCGGCGGGCCTCGAGGTAGTCTTCTTGATAGCGGATGACGAGGTCGCTCGACGACCGGCCGACCCGGTACTTCTCCAGTTCCAAGGTCCACTTCTCCCGCTCGACCCGCTCGATCTCGCGGGCGTTCGCGACCTGCTTCCGAGTGCTCTGGACCTCGCGCCAGCGCTCCTCGACCTCCTGCGCGACCCGGTTCTCGACGTCCTTGAGTTCGAAGAGGGCCTTCTTCTTCTCGTGCTCGGCGCGCCGGGACTCGCTTTTGGCGAGGCGGTTCTCGATCGGCCAGGCGAACTCGCCGCCGAAGAAGTAGGCGGGGTGATCGCCGCCGCCGATCTCACCGAGCGAGCTGCCGTAGGAGGTGTCGACGCCATTCAGCCGGAGGGAAGCGACCAGATCCATTTGCGGCCACTTGCGGTTCCGCGCGAGGGAGACCTCGATCTTCTGCGCCTCGACCCGGGCCCGGGCGGCGGCGTAGTCCGAGCGGTTGGCCATCGCGGAGGCCAGCGCGTCCTCGCGTCCCCCGCCCCCCGCCGAAACGGGAACCGCATCGGACGACCGCGCGTCCTCCTCGTCCGGGAAATCGAGCCCTCTTTTGAGGCGCCCGAGGGCGTCGTCCCTCTGGCGGATCGCTTCGGTGAGCTGGTTCTCCATTTGCATCCGGTTGGCGCGGGCGGCGAGGACGTCCGTCGTCTCGTAGAGCCCGAAGATCTTCTTCTCCGCCGCGAGGGCCTCTAACCGGCGCGCCTCGGCCACGGAGGTTTCCGTGACGTCGGCGTTTCCCCGGTGGGTCACCCAGGCCCAATAGTCGGAGAGCACGCCGTAGACCGCCTCCATCACGCGCCGGCGGGCGAGAAAGTCGATCTCCTCAAACCGCTTCTTGGCCAGGGCCACCCCGCCGCGGTCCTGCTTACCGAAGGTATTTTTCAGGACGGGCTGTCGGAGGGCCATCTCGACCGCCGGCTCGTAGTAGGGATTGAGGGTGGCGAACGGAGAGTTCGTGGAATTTCGCTGGTTGGTCCAATTGAGGTCCGCCCGAGTGCCGGTCGGAAACGCGCGCGAAAGACCGAGATTCCAATTGGTGGTCCGGTTGTCGGTCCCGAAGACGGGAATGGCCTGGTCGCGCTTGTCGATCAGGTGGTCCGCCGTCAAAGAGAGCTGCGTATCGTAGACCGACTTGGCGCCTTGAATCCCCGTCCGCCCGATCTCACGGTCCTCCCCCGCCACCAGGACGGACAAGTTCTTCTCCAAGGCCAGGTCGATGACCTTTTGCTCGGTCAGGTAAACGGTCTCCGCCGTCGCGGCGCGGCCCGCCATTCCAATGATGGCGAGGAAGAGTGCGACCAGAGCGGTTCTGCGAAGAAATCGGGCCGGCATGCGAGCTTGCCATCCTACATGAAACGGCGGGAAGGAAAATGAAATTTACGCCCCTCGCGTGCCGCCAACGGTTTCGAGCGGCGACTTGACAGATGTATGTAGTAGTAATACTACATATAATAAGAATGGAGACCCTTTCCCGTCAAATACAACTCTGGCGCGCTGCACGAGGGCTCAGCCAAAAAGAGTTGTCGGAACGCACCGGAATCGCCCGCTCCAACCTGATTGATCTGGAATTAGGCCGCCGTGATTGCACGGTCGGAACCCTGCTGAAGCTGGCAAAGGCCCTGGGGACGACTCCTGGACAACTTTTGGACGAACCGCCCCCCCGAAAGGCGCTTCGACTGAACCGTTTCGAACGGGACACGGTCGCCCGCGCCGTCATCACGGGCACGGCTCCGGCATCCGTCGGATTGCGGCGACTCGCCCATGACCTGCGGCCCCTGTTCCGACCTTCACTGGAAGCCGCGGGGCTTTGGATTTCTCGAAACAAGACTTCGTTTGTCCGAAAGCGGAAACTGAGGCTGGAGACCCTTTACTCCGATGACCTGATTCGGGACGTCTCGGAGCGGGTGAAGAAACTCCTCCCCTCTTTCGATGTCATCAGGGAGAACCCATGAACCGCAAAGACATCGATCGATTCTTCGCAGAGGTGGCGCGACTTCACCGGCAACCTCTGGATATTTATCTGACAGGAGGCATCGCGTCTTGGTTCTTGGGAGGCAATCGGCCCACGCGGGATATCGACTTCGCGGTCAGCGACGGTTCGGAAGAGCTGACACACAAGCTCGACCAAGTGAGCCGCGATCTCGGCATCCCTATCCAGTATTCCGACGACATCCAGCGCTGGGGGATGATCAACGTCCCTGACATCTACGCAGGGGCCATTCGGCACAAAAAGTTCGGGTCCGTAACCGTCTATCTCCTGGCCCCCGAAAAGTGGGCGATCGGCAAACTGAACCGTTATCTGGAATCCGACCTGGAGGACCTCGTTGCGGTTTTCCGGAAAAAGAAGCCGGATCTTCAAAAAACATTGGAGTACTGGAAATGCGCCCTTCGAGAGAGCCCGGCTTCGACGCAGCAGGGTTTATTTAAACAACAGGTTAATCACTTTTTGAAACACCACGGGAAGTCGATCTGGGGAAAAACCTGTCCCGAAAAACTCTTTTGATTCCGGCAGGAACGGCACGACGCCCAGGACCGGAACCGAAATGAGCTTTTTCAAGACCTCCGGATTCGTCTCTTCGGCCACGCCTCTCTCCTCAGTCGTCTGATTGAGGACGACTCCGACGCAGGGGATCTTCCGCCTTTCCAAGGCCTCCAACGACAAAAGCGTGTGGTTGATGGTCCCGAGCCCCAGCCGCGCGACCAGCAGGACCGGAAACTCACATTCCTTGATAAGATCGATATTGGTCTTGCCCGGCGCAAGCGGTACCAACAGCCCCCCCGCCCCCTCGACGAGGACGAAGTCGCGCTGGATCGCGACCGATTCGAAAGAATCCGTCATCCGACACCAGTCGATCACGATGCCCGCGCGCTCGGCGGCGACCGCGGGGGCAAGGGCTTCTTCGAAGCGGTAGGGATTGATCGAGTCGTCGGGGTCCTTGGAAGCGGAGGCTTCCCTTAAGAGACGGTAATCCGCGTGTCCGGAGCCAACGCCGGACTCGAAGGGTTTGAAGACGCCGACGTTCACGCCGCGCGCGCGGAGGGCGGCGGCGAGGCCGCAGGCGACGAAGGTTTTGCCGACGCCGGTGTCGGTGCCGGCGATGAAGAGGCCTTTCGGCGTCTGTCCCATGCGCTCCATGAAACAGGGCTTGACCCCGGCGGTCAACGGGGAAAGATCGGCGCATGAACACACTCACACTCGTCATCGGCAACAAGAACTACTCGAGCTGGTCGCTCAGACCATGGCTCCTCTTGAAACAAGCGGGGATCCCCTTCTCGGAGATCGTGATCCCCCTCTACCAGAAGGATTCCGACGCCAAGATCCTGGAACACTCGCCCGCGGGCAAAGTTCCGATCTTGAAGGACGGCGACCGGACCGTTTGGGATTCGCTCGCCATCGCCGAATACCTGAACGAAAGGTTTCCCGATCGGGGTCTCTGGCCCCGCGAGGAAGGCGCGCGCGCCATGGCGCGTTCGATCTCGGCGGAAATGCACTCGGGGTTTATGGACCTGCGCAACGAATGCCCGATGAACGTCCGCCGAAAGCCATCCCAAATCGTCTTAGGCGACGGGGCCCATGAGGACATCCGCCGCATCCAGGAAATCTGGACGGAATGCCGCTCGAAGTCCGGCAAGGACGGTCCCTTTCTTTTCGGGAAATTCTCCATCGCCGACGCCCTGTACGCCCCTGTCGTCTTCCGTTTCACGCGTTATGCGATTCCGATGAACGAGGCCTCACAGGCCTACGCCGACACCGTCCTCGCCCTACCCGCGATCAAGGAATGGATCGATCAGGCCGTCCTCGAGCCCTGGGTCTTGAAATCCGACGAGAAGTGATCTCGGATCGCGTCGTGAACCACGGCGGTCAGGAAGAGGATTTCGTCCTCCGTGATGGAAAGGGGCGGCAGGAGGACGATGACGTTGCCCAGGGGGCGGATCAGGACGTGTTTCTTGCGGGCGGCGAGACAGATTTTGTGACCGGTCCTCATAGGTAGGGGCGTATGGCCATACGCCCCTACTTCGATCCCGACCATCAACCCCTTCTGACGGATCTCCTTCACCTGCGGGATGTCTTTGAAACGGCGCAAGGCTCCGGCCATCGTTTCGATCTTGGGTTGAAGGGCCCCGATCACCCCCTCCTTCTCGAAGATCTCCAGATTCGCCAGCGCCGCCGCGCAGCCCAATGGATTGCCCGTGTAGGAATGGCCGTGGAAGAAATGCCGGTATTCGCCGTAGTCGCCCAGGAAGGCCTTGTAGATTTCCGAGGTCGCCAGGGTCGCCGCGAGCGGCAGATAGCCCCCGGTCAGGCCCTTGGCGAGACACAAGAAATCCGGAACGACGCCCTCCTGCTCGCAGGCGAACATGGTTCCGGTCCGCCCGAAGCCGGTGGCGACCTCGTCGGCGATGAAGAGGATTTCGTGCTTTTTGCACAGCGCCCGGAGTTTTTTCAAAAAGCCGTCCGGCTGGACGATCATTCCTCCAGCGCCCTGGACGAGCGGCTCGATGATCAAGCCGGCGACAGTCTCCGACGCCCTCTGGAAGAGATCCTCGACCCATTCAAGGCATTGGGGATCGCGGGGGCTCGGCGCCTGAAACGTCGGGAACAACAAAGGCCGGTAGACCTCATGGAAGTGCTCGATGTGCCCGACGCTGACCGCGCCCAGGGTGTCGCCGTGGTACGAGTCCCGGAAGGACACGAACTTCTGCTTCGACTTGCGTCCCTTGAGCTGCCAGTATTCGAAGGCGATCTTGAGGGCGACTTCGACCGCCGTGGAACCGTTGTCGGAATAGAACACGTGCGGCAACGAGGTCAGGTCCACCAGGCGCCTCGCCAACCTCACCGCCGGTTCGTTCGTCACGCCTAGGAGCGTCGAATGGGCGATCTTGCCCAACTGGGTCTTGACCGCCTCGTCAATCTCCTTCCTGCGGTGGCCGTGGACGTTGACCCACAGCGACGCCGTCCCGTCCAGGTAGCGTTCCCCGCCGGCGTCGACGAGGTAATTCCCCTCGCCGCTCTCGATGACGAGGATCTCCTCGCCGGCGTATTCCTTCATCTGGGTGAAGGGATGCCAGACGCAGGACGCGTCCCACTGTCTCAACTTGACCGTCCCATCCATGAGTAAGACCTCGATATTTTTGTTGAAAAATCTCAATTTACCCCTTATTTCGGTTGCGATCGATCATCAATCGGATTTATTGATTCAACCACTAAAGGGGGTCATCCTTATGAAGAACAGCCGTCTCGCAGTCGCCGTCGTCGCCATCTTGGCGTCGCTGGCCGCCTCTCGCATGGCGCAGGCCGCGGAACCGATGCCGCTCATGGCACCGGAAGCCTCGAGCCCTGGCGCTTGTCCGGCCGAAGTCCGTCAGGCCAAGAAGTGCGCGCGTTGGTACGAACTGAACGAAAAGTCCTCACCGGACGCCTGTAAGGCCTCCCGCCTCTCGGGTGAAAAGTGCCAACGCTGGTACTCCGTCGGAGCCCCGGCACCGAAGGCCGCGAGGGAAGAAGTCATCGTCCTGCGCGGCATCAACTTCGATACCGCCAAGGCCGACATCAAGCCCGAGTCGGTGCCCATCCTGGAAAAGAACGTCTCGGCCCTCCAGAGGCGGCCGAAGGCCCATATCACGGTCGAGGGCCACACCGACTCCCGCGGCTCGGACGCTTACAACCAGAAGCTCTCGGAGGCACGCGCGAACTCCGTCCTCAACTGGTTCGCGGCCCACGGCATCGAGCGCGAACGCATGAGCGCGGTCGGCAGGGGCGAGTCCTCGCCCGTGGCAGACAACACGACGCAGGACGGGATGTACCAGAACCGCCGCATCGAGTTGCATTTGCAGTAATCGGATTCGAACCCGTTGTTCGGAAAGGCCGGATGGTTTATAAGACCATCCGGCCTTCTTTTTTTCCGAACACTCGTGTCGCGTGAGCGATCCGGCTTAGCCGGGCGCGAACGCAGGGGGTTTGGGGGAGGCCCGGAGGGATCCCCCATGTTAAAAGAGTTCAAAGAATTTGCCATGAAAGGCAGCGTCATGGACATGGCCATCGGCGTCATCGTCGGCGGAGCCTTCGGCAAGATCGTCAGCTCTCTTGTCAGCGACGTGATCATGCCGCCGATCGGTCTCCTGCTGGGCAAGCTCGACTTCACCAACCTCTTCGTCAACCTCTCGGGCGGCGACTTCCCGACCATCGCCGCGGCCAAGGCGGCCGGGGCGCCGACGCTCAATTACGGCCTCTTCATCAACACGGTGCTGGATTTCGTGATCCTCGCCTTCGTGATCTTCCTGGTGGTGAAGCAGTTGAACCGGTTCAAAAAGGCCCCCGCGCCGGCCGACCCGACCACGAAGGAATGTCCGGAATGCCTGTCGGCGATCCCCATCAAGGCTAAAAAGTGCAAAGACTGCGGATCGCTCGTAAAATAGATTCGATCTGATCCGGCGTGTGCGAGGCGGACGCCGTGAGGCGCAGACGGGACGTGCCCTCGGGAACCGTCGGCGGGCGGATGCCTTGGACGTAAAAGCCCTCCGCCAGGAGGCGCCGCGAAACCTCCATCGTCTGGTCAGCGGGACCGATGGGGACGGATCGGATCGGCGATTTTCCACCCAAGCGCCGGACGTTGTCCCACAGCCTTTGACGCCGCCCGCGTTCCTTCCGGACGATCGACACCGCCTCCAACGACGCGCCCGCGGCCGCGGGAGGCAAGGCCGTGGTGAAGATGAAGGAGCGCGCCTTGTTGACGAGATAGTCGCGCAGGGACCTCGACCCCGACACGAAGGCCCCGTAGGATCCGAAGGCCTTGCCGAGCGTCCCCATGCAGATCAGGTTTTCCGGCGGATTCTTGGGGGCGAGTCCCTCGCCGTCCCCGCCGAAGACGCCCACGGCGTGCGCTTCGTCCAAATAGACGAGGGCGCCGTATTTTTGTGCGAGGTTCAGGAGGTCGTCGAGGGGGCAGACGTCGCCTTCCATCGAGAAGACGGCCTCGGTGACGATGATTTTCTTCTTGGACGTTTTTTGTAAGCGGGCCTCGAGTTCATTCAGGTCATGGTGCCGGTAAACGACCGTCTCCGCCTTTGAGAGCCGGCAACCGTCGATGAGCGAGGCATGGTTCCATTCATCGGAAAAAATCACGGTGCCCTCGCCGGCGAGGGCCGGAATCGTCCCGATATTGGCGTGATAACCGGAATTGAAAAGCAGAGCCGACTCCGCGCCTTTCAGATCCGCCAGCGCCGTCTCCAGTTCGTCGCAAAGGGCATTGTTGCCGGAAATGAGCCTCGCCGCCCCGCTGCCCGCGCCGTAGCGGTCGACCGCCGCCTTCGCGGCGGCCTTGAGTCTTGGGTCTGCGGCGAGACCCAGGTAGTCGTTGGAGCAAAAGTTGAGCACGGGTCCATCCGTCATCGGATGGGTCCGGGGAAGGGCCCGGAACAAGCCCTTCTCTTTCAGAGCGGCGATTTCGTCGTCAAAGAATCCCATGGAAAAAAAGGTCACAACATCCTAGGCGTCTTTCTCGAGGATTGTCCCAATATGTTGCGCCACGATTGGATCGTCGAGGAAGTGGATGCCATCTACGATCAACCTTTCCTGGAATTGATCTACCGGGCGCAGACCGTTCATCGCGCGCACTTTAGGCCCGGCGAGGTCCAGAAATCCACCCTCCTCTCCATCAAGACCGGGGCCTGCCCGGAAGACTGCGGCTATTGCCCCCAGTCGGCCCATCACAAGACCGGTCTCCAAAAGGAGGCCTTGCTGTCCCTGACGGAGGTCTTGAAGAATGCCCGGGCGGCCAAGGAGGGGGGTTCGACGCGATTCTGCATGGGCGCGGCGTGGCGGGAGGTCCGGGAGGGGCCCGAGTTTGATTCCGTCCTGGAGATGGTCCGAGGGGTCGCCGGACTGGGGATGGAGGTCTGCTGCACGCTGGGAATGCTCACGCAGGATCAGGCTCAACGACTCTCGCAAGCCGGCCTCACCGCCTACAACCACAACCTGGATACCTCCCCCGAATTTTACGGTAAGGTGATCACCACCAGGACCTATGACGACCGTCTGCGAACCCTGGAAAACGTCCGAGCGGCTGGCATTCAAGTCTGCTGCGGGGGCATCATCGGCTTGGGAGAATCGAGGAAAGACCGCATCCGCCTCCTCCAGATCCTCGCGACGCAAGACCCCCATCCCGAGAGCGTCCCCATCAACAAGCTTGTCCGCGTGGAGGGGACCCCCCTGGCGGAGGAGACGGAGATCGAGACCCTCGAATTTATACGGACGATTGCCACCGCCCGCATCCTCATGCCCCATTCCCTGGTCCGCCTGAGCGCCGGCCGGACCTCGCTCTCGGACGAGGCCCAGGCCCTGGCCTACCTGGCCGGGGCGAACTCGATCTTCGCCGGGGAGAAGCTCCTGACCACCCCCAATCCGGCCTGGGACGACGATCAGGCCCTTTTTGCCCGGCTGGGCCTTAAGGAAATGAGACCCCCCAGACTGGGGTGACAACTCCCAGATGTCCCCTCCCCGATAACCCTTTTGAACGCGGCTGATAAACGGAAGTCGAAAAATAATCAGTCATATCAGGCCTTTAAAATAGTATTTTTGTTGGTTTTAAAGACGTTGTTTGGCACTGATCTTGCTTAAGAAATCATTGGAGTTATGTCGAACCATATCGCAAAAACGAATGCCGCAACGAGTCAGTCGCCGTCCTGGCTAGGCCGGATCGGCCAGGCCTTCCGGGAGGCTTTCGGTAGCCATGATCTACCGGCCCCGAAGTCGCAGAGTGGCGACCATTTCATTCGTGGAACGACTCTTTCCGAGGGGCTGAAGCGCCGCCTGGCGGCGCAGAATGCCGGCCGGAGCGCCAACGGACGAGAAGTGAATGCCCATCCCCCCAGCCGGGACGCCCATTTGGTCGCCTATCTGAACCACATCGTCGATACCGGCGACCCCACGCCTCCGGACCACTCGCCCACGCGCATCGCCTAAGTCCCCCTTGCCTTTCTTAACAGGCCTTGCTAGCAATCCGCCCCTCTATGAAGGCAAAAATTCACCCCAAGAACCACGCCGTCAAGATCGTCTGCGCCTGCGGGCACGTCTTTGACACGATCTCGACGACGACCGACCTTTCCATCTCGATCTGCTCGCACTGCCACCCGTTCTACACCGGCAAGCAGAAACTGGTCGACACCGCCGGCCGCGTCGAGCGGTTCCAAAAGCGCTACGCCAAAAAATCGTAGGGGCGAACCTTGTGTTCGCCCTCTTTTCATCCAGCTTCCCGCTGGACAGCGCTCGCTACGGCCACCCTATCGGGTGCCATCAGACGTTGGACATTTAGTGCTTCAGGTCGTAGGGGAAGCTAGTGTTCTCGAAATTAGATGACCTGGAGCGCAAGTTCGAGGATCTGAGCCATCGGATCACGGACCCCTCCGTCATCTCCAACAACGCCCTCTATCAAAGGCTCACCCGCGAGCGGGCCGGTCTGATTTCCTTGGTGGAAACGTATGGCCGTTACAAGAAGATCCTCGAAGAAATCGACGGCAACAAGCATCTGATCAACGAATCGGACGACGAGATCCGCAAGATGGCCAAGGAGGAGCTTGTCCGTCTGGAACCCGAAAAAGACCGCCTCGAACAGGAATTGAAGATCCTGCTTTTGCCCAAGGACCCCAACGACGAAAAGAATATTTTTCTGGAAATCCGGGCCGGCACGGGCGGCGACGAGGCGGCGCTTTTCGCCTCCGACCTCTTCCGCATGTATCAGCGTTACGCCGAGACCAAGGGTTGGCGCGTCGAAATCATGGACTCAAGCCCTTCGGACTTGGGAGGCTTTAAGGAAATCATCGCCCAGATTTCCGGCCAGAACGTCTACAGCAATCTCAAATACGAGGCCGGCACCCACCGCGTGCAGCGCGTCCCCCAGACCGAGCAGCAGGGACGCATCCACACCTCGGCGGTCACCGTCGCGGTGATTCCCGAGGCCGAGGACGTCGACGTCCAGGTGAACGAGAGCGATATCCAGACCGACGTCTTCCGCGCCTCCGGACCCGGAGGCCAGGGCGTCAACACCACCGACTCCGCCGTGCGCCTCACGCACAAGCCCTCGGGATTGGTCGTCGTCTGCCGAGACGAGCGCAGCCAGATCAAGAACAAGGCCAAGGCGATGAAGATCCTGAAGTCCCGCCTTTATGAAGTCGAATTGGAGAAACGGGACGCCGCCGAACGCGCCACCCGCAAGGCGATGGTGGGCTCCGGCGACCGGAGCGAGAAGATCCGGACCTATAATTTTCCCCAGAACCGGATGACGGACCACCGTATCGGGCTCACGCTCCATCAGCTCGATGCCGTCATGGACGGCAAGATCGAGGACGTGATCTCGGCGCTTCGCACGCACTATCAAACGGAGGCGCTCAAGGCGTCGACGAATGGCTGAACCTTGGACATCCCTCAAATTGATCCAGTGGACGGCCGGTCATTTTGAAAAGAAGGGAATCCCCAATCCGCGTCTCGACGCGGAACTCCTGCTGGCTTACGTTCTGAAATGCCAGCGTGTCGACCTCTACACGGGATTTGAGAAGACCGTTTCCGAAAAGCACCTCGCCGAATTCAAGGCATTGATCGAACGGCGAGCGACGCGCGAACCGTTGCAATACATCACCGGCGAGACGGAATTTTGGGGACTGAAAATCAAGGTGACGCCGGAGGTGCTGATCCCGCGGCCCGAGACGGAATTACTGGTGGAGGAGGCGTTGAAAAACGCCCCCCCGGCCGGTGACGTCCTCGACATCGGCACCGGCTCCGGCTGCATCGCCATCGCCCTCGCCAAGAATCTTCCGGGCGCGAAAATCGTGGCGACGGATATCTCGAAAGAAGCCTTATCCGTCGCCAAGGAAAACGCCCAGGCCCACGGCGTCGCCGATCGAATCGAATTCGTCACCTCCGACATCGCGCCTTGGCTGTTTTTCGAGACTCGGGAACGGAAGTTCGACCTGATCGTTTCCAATCCGCCCTACATCGACTCTTCGGAACTCGACTTCCTCCAGCCCGAAGTCAGCCGGCACGAACCCCGGAGCGCGTTGGACGGAGGCCAGGGAGGATTGGAGACCATCAAGAAGATCCTTCAGGAGGCGCCGGACTTTCTCAAGATTAAGGGCCGGTTGCTGATGGAAGTCGGCGAGGGTCAGGCGGAACGGCTGAAAAAGGACTTCCCCTGTGAGATCCGGAGGGATTACAGCGGCGTCGAGCGTCTTATCATTTTGATAAATTATTAAAACAAAAGTCAAAAACTTATTTAAACATTGCGAATTGACCTGCTAGCATATCGGCATGCGCAGCACGTTAAGGCAGGGGCTGATCGCATCGGGTTGCGCCGTTGCTTTTATGATGTCGGGCTGCGGCGGCGGCTCATCCACGACGGCGGAGACGGCCGGCGGGTCCGTGCCCAACGACACGTCGATCCATCTCCTCGAATCCTCCTCCTCCCTTCTGGCCCAGGCCATCGCGGACGAGTTGGCCCGGACCGCAGATTCGACCTCGGCCGCGCTGGACGTCGCCTGTCCGGCGGGCCTTCCGAACACCGCTCTGTGCGATGAAGGGACCGTCGCCCTCGATTTTGAAACCTGCAGCCTGAACCGGTTCGGTGGCGACGATTTCTTCCTTTCAAAACTCACCGGCCAATTTTTGTCCTGCGCGAGCGGAGGTCTCGAAATCTCCGGCGAACTGTCGGCGGAGGCGGAGCTCGAACTGCCAGACGGTTGCGTCCTCGGGTCCGAGTCCTCCCCCTGCCATGCCGTACTCGCTTGGCTCGATCAACTCGCGGGACTCTTGGAGATTACGGACGTGTCCGGACGATCCTGGGAGATGAACGTCCTCTCCGGCTTCCTCATGGCGGACTGGTTGACCGATGGGACCGGTCCCATTCATGCGCGTCTCGCCGAAGGGGAGTTGGACCTGGAGGACGACGAAGGATCGCGTTTCCACTGCGAGATCCACGACGGCGTCGCCCAGTGTGACCCGGACACCGATCGGGACGGGATCATCGATGCCAAGGACGCCTGCCCCACGGTGCCGGCCGGTGTCCTGGACGAGGCGGGTGACGGCTGTCCCGATGTCGTGGACGACACGGATCCCCTTTGCAAAGAAAAGCCCACCTGTTTGGCCCAAGCGGACTGCGATCAATTCGTGGAGGCCTGTCCTCACGTCGCAGCGGTCATGAGCGACCGAGATCTCTATCCGCCTCTGGGGCTCGACATCCATTGCAATAGTCAGCTCAACCACTGCGAGCTTTTTACTCGAGTCGTCGCTCCTTTCGCGGGATGCCCTCCGGATCAGCCGCCGCCACCGTTCGATCCTCCGTCTTTCTTCTGTAGTGGAACATGTTCGACGGATGAAGACTGTCCCCAAGTTGTCGATTGTCCTGCCTGCTCTCCGAACATCTGTTTCCATGGATGTTGCGGAAGCTCCAACGATTCCGACAACGACGGCGTGCCGATGGTCGCCGACAACTGCATCGGAGTGCCCAACGAGGACCAGGCGGACTGCGACGGGGACGGGACCGGCGATCGCTGCGACACGTGTCCGGCGGATTTCGATCCAAACAACAGCGATTTCGATCGCGATACGGTCGGCGACGCCTGTGAAACGGGTTCCGAATGCGGAAACGGATTCTGCGAGATCGAGGAAAACCTCGTCACCTGCCCGCAGGATTGCGACCCCGAGCAGGGCATCCAGGCCTGCGACCCGTCGTTCTCGGACGTCTCGGATTGCCGCTCCCATTTCGTGGCCCTCGGACAATCGCCGGCCTATCCCTTCGACAACCCCCTGGCTCCTCAATTCTCGTTCGCACTCTACAACCGGGATGAGACCCTGAATTGCTGCTACAGCATCGGCTGCGGCGGTTCCGAAGACTGCGGGCCGGGCTCCTACTGCGATACGGCCGGCTTCTGCGCCTTGATTCCCTGCTCGGGGGACGCCGACTGCGGCGGAACCTCCTGCCTTCCCGATGGCTGGTGCGACTTAAGCTGCGGAAACGGGGTTTGCGACCCCGGCGAGACGGAAATCAACTGCGGCGGCGATTGCGTGGCCCACCCGCCACCGCCACCTCCACCGCCGGCCGTCTGCAGTGTACCGCCAGACCAATGCGCGATTGATGGAGACTGCGCCGTCGGTGAGTTTTGCAATGATACCTGTTCCTGTGAGGTCGGACCGCCGCCACCGCCACTGCCGACACCGCCGCCGCCTTAACCGAGGAGACCGATGACGGGAGATCTGCGAAAATCAGTTTTGAAACTGGCGAGTGCGGTCGTGATCCCGCTCGTCTTTGGGAGTTGTTTTTCCGCCTCCGGCCCGAGCACTGGCGTCGCCGGCGGCAATCCCGCCGCCCCTCCGGGGCCGCCCGCGGAAGTGCCCGCCTCCCTCCGGATCCCCAAGGACCTAGGCATCGATCTGGGCAAGGTTCAGGCGGCCGAGCCTTCGACTTCGGAGAGTGTCGCCCTCAAAATGCCCCTTAAGAACGCAATCCCGCCGGACGGCGAGTTCGCGGATGACGTGGACGGAACCAGCGATTTCGTCCAGCTCCAGATCGATGCCTTAAGCGGCCTCCTGGACCCCTACAATCAACTCATCATCCCCGTGGGCACGAACATCCACACCTTCCAAGGCGTGAGCGTCGTTCAAGGCGAGGGCCAGGCGGAGTTCGTCGAGATCAAGATCGACTTTTCCGATTTCGATTTCGACGGCGTGAGCGGCCCCGAGGGCTGTCCCGGTCATACCGCCGGGCTGCCCCTCTGCATGCGGATCTATGCGGACGGCAAGAGGCAGATCGCGGCCGTCTTCACCCAGTTCCCGACGGAGACGAACCCGGGCGCCGGGCGCTTGATGGGATTGAATATCACCAACGCGGTTTTCCTCTTCCCGAAGGACAGCTTCTTGGGGATCAACTACGACTTGCACGATGAGTCCGTCGGCAAATCGACGGAGTTTCTGGTCCGGGAAAATCCGGACGATCTCAGCGGAAAGGATCTCCGGTTCCATATGGCACTCGACCAGGTGGGCGAGGAGGCGAACTCCCTGAAAACGGTTAACTTTAATTTGGTAGGCGAAGAAGGCCGCTTCGCTCCTCAAGCCGTTGCGCGGTGGAAGGAAGACGGGGACTTATGGAGCGGGCGGTCTCACACCAATGCACCGGGGTCCGAGTTGTCCGAACTAGATAACCAATGTGTGAATCTCCTGACCGGGGACGGGGTCAACCGGAGCGAATGCGTGGATGCGGGGGTGGACGTCGGAGACGTCCCCTTCGCCGCGCTTCCCGACGAGACCACCCTCTTCCTGCCGAAGGATTTTCCCGAAACCCCGCCGTTCTAGGTGGCGCTGTCCCGCAGGAAGCGGGACTAGGCGCATGTTCCCTTGCGTTTCGGGGACCGATTTCTTAGAAATCGCGCGTGCATAAGATCGTCATCGAAGGCGGCCGTCCCCTCAAGGGCGAGGTCACAATCAGCGGGGCCAAAAACTCCGCCCTTCCCATCCTCTTTTCCACGATTCTGGGAGACCATCCCAGCCTCCTCCGGAACGTCCCGGAGCTGGAGGACATCCACACGACCCTCCGCATCCTGCAGTTCATGGGCGCCAAGGTCTCGAACGGTTATCCCAAATCCCTCAAGGTTCAGCCGGCGGGCGTCAAGCACTGCGAGGCGCCCTATGAGCTCGTCAAGACCATGCGCGCCTCGGTCCTCGCGATGGGACCTCTGCTTGGGAAATATCATCAGGCCAAGGTCTCGCTCCCCGGGGGGTGCGCCATCGGCGCACGTCCGATCAACCTGCACCTGAAGGCCTTTGAGCAAATGGGGGCGAAGATCGAGCTCGAAGGCGGGTACGTGAACGCCCACGTGCCGGGCAAGAAGCGCCTTCAAGGCGCCAAGATCCATTTCGACACGGTGACGGTCACCGGCACGGAGAACGTGATGATGGCGGCGGTCCTCGCCAAGGGACAGACGATCATCGAGAACGCCGCGCGCGAGCCGGAGATCCACGATCTCGCCCAGGTGCTGAACAAGATGGGCGCGAAGGTCTACGGGGCGGGGACGGAGACGATCCTGATCGACGGCGTCGATGCCCTGTCCGGAGCGGAGCATGCCGTCATCAGCGACCGGATCGAGACGGGGACGTTCATGGTCGGGGCGGCGATGACCGGGGGTTGCGTGACCATCCGCGGCGCGGATCCGATCATGGTCGAGGCCTTGTCATCCAAGCTCGAGGAATGCGGCGCGAAAGTGGCGGCGTCCCTGGACGGCGGCATTCGGGTGACGGGTCCGAAGACATTGAAATCGTCCGACGTGACGACCGCCCCCTACCCCGGTTTCGCCACCGACTTTCAGGCCCAGTACATGGCCATGATGACGGTGGCCCAGGGGACGAGCGTGGTCACGGAGACCATCTTCGAAAACCGCTTCATGCACGCACTCGAACTCAAGCGCATGGGCGCGGACATCCAGATCGAGGGAAACCGCGCCATCGTCAAGGGCGTGAAAAAACTCTCGGGCGCCCCGGTCATGGCCTCCGATCTCCGCGCCTCCGCGGCCCTGCTGCTGGCGGGACTCGTCGCGGACGGGCTGACGGAGATCCACCGCGTCTACCACATCGACCGCGGCTACGAGAACATCGAGAAAAAATTCCGGGCCCTGGGGGCGCGGGTGAAGCGCGCCAAGGTGAAATATTAAGGCGAAAGATTGACATGAAGACCCTTGCGACGACTGCCCCCTTCTTCGAAGAGAACTGGTCGGACTTCCTCAAGCGCTCGGCCGGGACCGACGCGTCCGTCGAGGCGACCGTGCGCGACGTGATCGCCGAGGTTCGGGCTCGCGGCGACGCGGCCCTCTTGGACACGACCGAAAAATTCGACGGGCACCGGCCCGCGGCGCTGGAGGTCTCGCGCGCCGAGATCGCCGCGGCGGTTACGTCCGTGGAACCCTCGGCCCTCCGCGCCCTCAAGACGGCGGCCGCGCGCATCGAGGCATTTCACCACCTGCAGAAGAAGAAGCTCGCGGCCTCCTGGACCTCCAAGAAAGGCGGCATCCTCTTGGGAGAACAGGTCCGCCCTCTCGACCGGGTCGGTATCTACGTGCCCGGAGGCCTCGCCGCCTATCCCTCCACCGTCCTCATGAACGCAATCCCCGCGCGGGTGGCGGGCGTCGAGGAGATTATCATGGTCTCGCCGTGGCGCGAGGGAAGGCCCAATGCCCACACGCTGGCCGCGGCGAGGCTCGCGGGCGTGACCCGGGTCTTCAAGATCGGAGGCGCTCAGGCCGTGGCGGCCTTGGCCTACGGGACCGCCTCCGTCCCGGCCGTCGACAAGATCGTGGGCCCCGGCAACGCCTACGTCGCCGCGGCGAAACGCCTCCTCTTCGGCAAGGTCGGGATCGACATGATCGCGGGCCCGACCGAGATCGCCGTGGTGGCCGACGAGGGCGCCTCGCCCGCAAGCGTCGCCGCGGACCTCTTGAGCCAGGCCGAGCACGACCCGATGGCGGTCGCCGTCCTCCTCACACATTCGGAAAAACTCATCCAGGCCGTGCAGGAGGCCTTGGAGCGACAGTTGGGAGGCCTGGAACGGCGGGCCATCCTCAAGAAGTCCATCGAGGGTTGCGGGCTCGTCGTCAAGACGCGAAACCTGAACGAGTCGCTCGCGCTCTCCAACCGTTTTGCCCCGGAGCATCTCTCCGTGCAGGTCCGGAACGCCCGCAAGGCGCTTCCCAAGATCCGACACGCCGGCGCGATCTTCCTGGGGCCCTACGCGCCGGTCGCCTTCGGCGACTATCTGGCCGGCCCCAACCACGTCCTGCCCACCTCCGGGACGGCGCGATTTTCCTCGCCCCTGGGCGTCTCCGACTTTCTCAAGCGCTCAAGCCTCATCGAGATCGCACAGAACGCCTTTGAGAAACTGGCCCCGACTGTGATAAGACTAGCGGAACTCGAGGGGCTGACCGCCCACGCGGCTTCGGTCAGAGTTCGGAAAGTGCCATGAAACGGACCGCCAAAATTCACAGAAAGACCAAGGAAACGGACATCGATCTCTCCATCAACCTGGACGGTTCAGGCCGTTGCGCCGTCAAGACGCCGATCGCGTTCTTGAACCACATGATCGAGCTCTTCGCCAAACACGGCGTCTTCGACGTAACCCTCAAGGCGAAGGGGGACGTGGACGTGGACGATCATCACCTGGTGGAGGACGTCGGCATCACCCTGGGCGAGTGCTTCCGCAAGGCTCTGGGCGACAAGAACGGCATCCGCCGCTACGGATTCTTCACGTTGCCAATGGACGAGACGCTCACGACCGTCGCCGTCGACTTCTGCGACCGTCCGGCGATCGTCTTCAAGAGCCCGGTCAAAACGGGCAAGATCAAGTCGTTCGACATGGAGCTGGTGGAGCACTTTTTCGAGTCCTTCACGAGCGCCGCGCGGGTGAACCTGCACGTCAACGTGCATTATGGCAGGATCAAGCACCATGTGGCGGAGTCGATCTTCAAGGCCTTCGCCAAGGCGGTGGATATGGCGACGCAGATCGACCCGCGGGTAAAAGGCGTTCCGTCCACGAAAGGAAAGTTGTGATCGCGATTGTCGATTACGGAATGGGGAATCTTCGAAGCGTCCAAAAGGCCTTCGAAAAGATCGGCGCCAAGGCCGTCGTCACGAGCGATGCGGGCGAGGTCCAGCAGGCGGAGAAGGTCGTCCTCCCCGGCGTCGGCGCCTTCGGAGCCTGCATGGAGAACCTTGAAAAATTAGGCCTCGTTCCGACGATCCGCCGCGTGATCGACGACAAGAAGCCCTTTTTGGGCATCTGCATGGGGTTGCAAGTCCTCTTCGACGAGGGCGAGGAGTTCGGCAAGCACAAGGGGCTTGGGATTATCCCCGGCAAGGTCATCCGCTTCAAGCTCGGCAAGCAATTCAAGATCCCGCACATGGGCTGGAACCGGATCCACAAAAAACGCCGCCACCCCGTTCTGGCGGAGATCGACGAGAACGCCTACTTCTACTTCGTCCACTCCTACCACGTGGTGCCGAAAGACCCGCAGGTGATTGCGACGACGACGGACTACGGCAAAGAGTTCGTCTCGTCGATCGCCCGGGACAACATCTTCGCCTGCCAGTTCCACCCGGAGAAAAGCCAGGGGCTGGGACTCAAGATGCTGAAAGCGTTCGCGAATTTGTGATCAGATCTTGGAAAGCGTGATTTCCTTCTGCGCCTGGTACTTCCCTTTCTTATCCAAATAGGACCGCGCGCAGACCTCGTCGGCCTCGAAGAAAAGGACCTGGGCGATCCCTTCTCCCGCGTAGACCTTGGCGGGGAGCGGGGTCGTGTTGGAGATGCCCATCGTGACGTAGCCTTCCCATTCGGGCTCGAAAGGTGTCACGTTGGTGATAATTCCGCACCGCGCATAAGTCGATTTTCCAAAACAAATGGTCATTACGTTTCGCGGGATGCGGAAATACTCCAAGCTCCGCGCGAGAACGAAAGAATTTGGCGGAATGACGCAGACCTCCCCCTTGAAATCGTAGAAGGCGTCGGGGTCGAGTTTTTTCGGGTCGATCATCCCGGCGGCCTTGTTGTTGAAGATCTTGAACTCGTCGGCGACGCGCATGTCGTAGCCGTAGGAGGACAGACCGAAGGAAATCTGCCCCTTGCTGACCTGCTCGCCCTCAAAAGGCTCAATCATCTTCGCTTCCAGCGCCATTTTACGAATCCACGAATCGGATTTGATTCCCATGAACTCTCCTCACAATAAATTGTCTTTCAAAGTTGCACGCTTCTTCTGTATGACTTCGGCGCACCTAAGGTGCGATTCAGTCTTCTTATTTCGCTAAGGGGTTCATCGTGATCATTGGGCTAACAGGACGCAACGGCGCGGGCAAGGGCGAAGTCGCCAAGTTTCTCCAGGAAGCGGGCTTCCAGTACCACTCGCTCTCCGACATCATCCGGGAGGAGATCCGCCGGAAGAAGCTTACGGTCACGCGTGAGCGCCTGATCGCGACGGGGACGCGTCTCCGCGAGGCGGAAGGTCTGGGGGTGCTGGCCGAGCGCACTCTCAAAAAGCTCTCGGCCGACCAGAACTACATCGTCGATTCCGTCCGGAACCCCGAGGAGGTGAAGGTCCTCCGCCGGCGCGACGACTTTTTCCTCCTGAACGTGACCGCCCCGCGCCCGGTCCGTTTCGACCGCGTGAAACGGCGTAAGCGCGAGAGCGATCCGAAAACGCTGCCCGAGTTCATCCGGCTCGAGGAGAAGGAATTCAAGGGCGAGAATCCGGCCGGCCAGCAGTTGCTGGCGACGGAAAAACTCGCGGACGCCGCGATCCCCAACGCCGCGACCCTCGAAGCGCTCCGGGAGCACGTGCGGACGGCGGTGCTGAGGCTCGCCAAGGCGCATCCTCGCCCGTCGTGGGATACCTACTTCATGGGTATCGCGCGGGTGGTGTCGTTGAGAAGCAACTGCGTGAAACGCCGCGTAGCCGCGCTGATCGTCAAGGACAAGCGCATCGTCTCCTCCGGTTACAACGGCACGCCGCGCGGAGTGGCCAACTGCAACGAGGGCGGCTGTCCGCGCTGCAACGGGTTCGGACGTTCGGGACACGGGCTGGATGAATGCTTCTGCTCCCACGCCGAGGAGAATGCCATCACGCAATCGGCCTATCACGGCGTCAGCATCAAGGACGCGGCCCTCTACACCACCTTTTCACCGTGCCTGATGTGCACTAAAATGATCATCAACGCGGGGATCCGGGAAGTCGTCTACGACGCGCACTATCCGCTCGTGGACGTGGCCCTCAAACTTCTCAAAGAAGCCGGCGTCAAGACGCGCCGGCTGGACGTGGGGTAATTGTATGCTTCAAGTTCTGTGCCTCCGCTGCGGACAGAAAGCCCCGGGGATTCCCGGTCCCGCCCCCTACCCCGGCGAAGTGGGCAGAATGATCGCCGGGCACGTTTGCCAAGGATGCTGGGAGTCGTGGAAGAAATTTTCGGTCAACGTCATCAACGACTACCGGCTCCGTCCCTTCCTGCCGCAAGACCGCGCCGTAGTCGAAAAGCACATGAAGCAGTACCTGAACCTCGAGCTGCAAGGACTCCAGCCCTCGGCCTCGCCCATCCTCACGTTGGAAGGCCAGGACAAGGCCGTCACATTCAACACCCAGGCCGCGACTCAAAAGGCGGGGACGATCACAAAAGACGCGGTGGTCAACATGCTCGAGCAGATTTTTGACCCGGAAATCCCGGTCAACATCTACGACCTCGGTCTCATCTACGGGATCGACGTGGCCGGCGACAAGGTCTCGGTCCGGATGACCCTCACCAGCCAGCACTGCCCCGCCGCCAAGAGCCTTCCCGCCACCGTCCGCGAGTCGGTCGCCCGCATTCCCGGTGTGCGCGAGGTGGATGTCGCCGTCGTGTGGGACCCTCCCTGGAGCAAGGACAAGATCAGCGAGGATGGGCGCAAGATCTTAGGAATGTGACGATTCCGGCGATTTCTTTTTTGATTTTCGGAGCAGGATCAGGCCGCCCAAGAGCAGAATGAGGACTCCGCCGGCCCCTGCCCCGCCCCACGTCAACATTTTGGGGTCTTTCCACCAGGCCGTCTTCTTGGATTTCTTGTCCTTTTCCTTCTTTCTCTTCTCGCGCTCCCCGTCCCCGAGTTCCTTCTTTTCGTCCGCGGAAGAGGCCTCGGTCGGAGTCGAGGGAATGAGGGTTTCCGGCGTCAACGGACGGGTCTCGGCCGCGGGCCTCGTCTCCGGGGGCGGTGCGACGAAGCGGATCGAGTAACCGGTCGGCTCCCCGCTCAGCTCGCGGTTGATCTTAAGGTAGGTCAGCGACGTGTTCGCCTTGGCGTCGAGCTTCAGCGCGTTGCCGGGAGCGGCGGACCTCTCCCGGTCCATCTCCACGCGAAGTTCGTCGTAGAGGGCCGCCGCGATCGAGCTTCGGGGATTGTCCGGCGTCACCACCACCGAAACGCCCTGCCCGGGCCTTGTCGCAATCTTGAAAAAATCAGCCTCGTCGTTGCGCGTCAGGTGGTTCTTTTCGTATGTCTTGCCCGGCGCCGCGTCTTCGAGCGCAAGGGCCGTTTCGATCGTCGCCCCGGCTTCCGCCTTGCCGTCGGCGTCGAACTTGTCTTCGATGTCCACTCGGAAACCCATGTAGTCCTTGTGGATCGCACCCGTTCCGCTGCCCAAGAGCAGGTAGATCCGCTGCGGCGTCGAGGCATCCACCTCGATGGTTTTTTGGAGATTCTTCTCGGCCCCGTTGAAATCCAGGAGCCCCAATTGATTGCCGGCGGCGTCGTAGACGACCAGGCCCGCGTACGGGTACCCCGTTTCCATCTCCGAGTTGTCGGGACGGATCTCGACGCCCTTTTCGCCCACACTCAAGCTCGCCTTGAGCGTCTGCCCGGCCTTGAGGTCCAGCTCGAAGTAGTCGTACTGGCCCCGCTTCTGGTGGTGGTTGAGCTTCAGGTCCTTCCCCACCGGCGGCAGCACCGCCGTCTGGTAGGATTCGCCGCCGCGCGTGTTGTAATAGACCGGCTGGGTCTCCTGGGCCGAGGCGCGGCCCGGGACTAACGAGAGGACAGCCCATCCGAGGACGAGGGAGAGTTTGTTTTTTTTCATGGATCAGGGTGCCTGTTTTTTCTTTCGAAAGAGCATGAAACCGCCGATGAGGCCGGAGAGAAGACCGACGCCAAAGGAGATGCCCAATCCCTTCAGCCCCCGGACGCTCAACCATTTGAAGCCCACCGACTTTTCCACCGCCTTTTCAACGATCTTCTCGGCGGTTTTTTCCGCCGGCGGCGGAGGTGCCGCGACCGGCGGAGGCTGGGTCGGCGATTCCGGCGGGGTCGGAGCGACCCCCGGCGCGGCGGACGGGACTCCGCCTGCGGAGGCCCCCTCAAAGTTGAGGGTGTATTTCGTGGGCGCGTCGTCGTTGTAAGGCCTTTGAACGCGAAGGAAGGTGGTCGGCCCGCTCGCGATAGCGCTCACCCGGAAACCCGCGCCGTCGTTAGGAGATCGGTTTTCGGCCAACTGGACGCGAAGATCATCGAAGACCATCGCCTTGAGCGTCGCCTTTTGGTTTTCCGGCATCACCATGAAGGTGATGGGTTCGCCTTTCACGGTATTGATCTTGTACACGTCGCCTGCGTCGCTCGACATGACCGCCCCGGTCAACGGCTTGCCCTTTTCGATCGCAAGTGCCGTTTCAAACGTATCGCCCGCGTCCTGCTGGGTGCCGGCGTCGAAGAAGTCCTTCACCTCGACCTTGAACGGGCACTCCTTGTTCATGTTGTCGTAGGTACTGCCGATGAGCAGGTAGTAGCGGCCCGTCTGATTGGCGTCGACCTGAATGGTTTCGGTGTGGTTCGGAGCTCCGATAATCTCCTTGGCGATCAGCTTGTTCCGCGTGCCGTCATGGATTTGAAAGCCCGCATAGGGGTTCGTGTTGTCCTGAGCCAGCTCTCCCTGGATGCTGACGCCCTTGCCCAAGGTGCCGAGCGTCGCCGAGAGCTGCTGGCCGGCCTTCAAGTCGACGTAAAAATAGTCGAACTGGTTCTGTCTCTGATGATGGTTGAGCTTGTACTCCGTTCCCGGAGTGAGCGGAACGGCGGTTTCGTAGGAGTCCCCCCCTTTGATCTCGGTGCCGTAAGTCGCCGTGGTCTTTTGGACCAGCAAGGCTTCCTGCGTGATTTTCTGAAGCGAGCTGCCCAGGGACGCCCCGTCCCGGGCGTCGTAGTATTGTCCGCCGCCCGCGGCCGCGATGGCCTGGAGTTGGGCCTGGGTCTTGGGATCGACGTTGAAACCCACGGCATGCAACTTGAGCTTGAAGCCCTTGGCGATCAAATCCTTCACCGCCTGGACCGGATCGCCGCCGCAGGTTTCCTCCCCGTCGCTCACCAAAATGACGACCTTCTCCGCCTCCCGGTCGATGCCGAAATCGTTCGCGACCTGCTGGAGAGAATAGGCAATGGGTGTGTAGCCCTTGGGCTGGATCGAATCGACCCTG
This sequence comes from bacterium, assembly GCA_035454885.1. Taxonomy (NCBI): domain Bacteria; species bacterium. The sequence continues at coordinate 1,269 of DATIGE010000035.1, read as the reverse complement.
GCCGAAAAGGCCGCGGCGTTGAGGGGCCCGAACGGGATCATGAGCTCGGTGTCCACGCAGCTCCCGGCCTTGTCCGATTGTTCCACGCGATGGGCGTAAACGCGGAGGGCGACGTGCGTGTCGGCCGGGATCGTTCCGATCGTCGACTTGACGGTCTGCTTGGCGATGTCGATCTGGGTGGAACCGCCCATGGCGGCGCGCATGCTGCCGGAGGCGTCCAAGACGAATTCGATGTCGGTCTTGGCCTCCGCTCCCCGGAAAGAAACGGCAACGGACAGCGTGGCCAAGGCGAGAAAAATGGTTTTGCGCATGAATCCCCCGATTCGTGAATGGAAACAACATATTGGAAATTGTGCGCCTTGTCAAAGTCGAGTCGCGCGTCTCGGCCGCCTCGGCCTGACAATCTCAAAATGATAATTTTTATCACTTTGATAAGGCCTTTGCGGCCTCCTAGAAAACCTTCATTCTAAAGCGCTCGGATTCCTTGAAAAATTTCGACGACGCTTCAGGCCAAGTTTGGCACTCGGCTTGCTTCCTACGTCTGATATGACCCTCAAAAAAATCCGGCTGACGGCCTGCCTTCTGGGCGCCGTTCTCGGCGCGGTCTGTTCATCGTCCGCCTATTCGTTTACCGTGCTTCAAGCGTGCGACCTTTGCACCTCGCCGTCACTGCCGGCCGCCATCCAAGAATGTTGCAAGTGCGTGAAGGTTTGCGATCCCGAGGGGACGCCCAATCCGGCATTCCAGAGTTGCGTTGTAAACCACGAGATATGTCCCGCCCTGGTGATCGAACGGTCCGCCGTTTTCATGGCCATGCCCTATTGCGGAAATGGAAAGGTCGAGGCAGGCGAGTCCTGCGACGACGGCAAACAGTGCGAGGACGGCCAGAAGGCTTGCACCTCCGCCACGGACTGCACGGGCATCGGCTCGGGGACCTGCGCCACACGGGACGGCGACAGCTGCCCGTCGACCTGCCGGATCGAATATAAGGCCGCCACCGAGTACCAGGCGGTCTACACGGCGCCCGAGGCCCGACCGACCCTCCAAGCCGCCACCGAGTACCAGGCGGTCTATACGGCGCCCGAGGCCCGACCGACCCTCCAGGCCGTCACCGGGTACCGGGCGGTGTACAAGCTCCCTTCCCAATGCGGCAACGGCAGCGTGGACACGGCGGCGGGGGAGCAATGCGATCCGAAGGCGCCGAACGATCCGAACGCGCCCTACTGCACGTCGGAGTGCAAGATCGACGAGTGCCTGAAGACCTCGGTC
>DATIGE010000034.1 GCA_035454885.1 bacterium | reverse complement strand
GTGGCCGACCGTGCCCCAGATCTTCATCGACGGCGAGTTCGTCGGGGGCTGCGACATCGTGACCGAGTTGCACGAGCGCGGCGAATTACAGAAATTGGCCTCCAAATAAAAAACGGACGGGCCCGAAGGCCCGCCCGTTCTCTTGTTACTGGTTGCTTTTTTCCTACTGGACGAAAAACACGCCCTTGAGATCCTCCGTTCGGGAGAGTTCGCAGCCGTCTTTAAGCGAGACGACGCGGAACTGATAGTACTGGCCGGATTCGAGCGGGTTGGCGAAGTCGGTGACGTTGTTCGGATCGGCGCCTTCCGAGTCGTTGAGCCACTCGGCGCTTCCATACACGATCGACGGGTTGCTGCCGCTTGAACTGTCGATTTCCGCCTGTCCCATCAGGTTGCCGAAGCTGTCGATGACCTCGATGAGGTACTGCTGCTCCGACGAGTCGTCCTTCCAGCTAAAGGTCGGCGTCAAGGTCGTAACCGTCTCCGGGGTCGTCGCGCCCGGCGAGATGACGTCCAGGGCACCGGTGATCTTGAAGCCCTCGCTGTCGACGATCTCACCCGCACTGAAGTCCTCGTGCAGGACGTCGGTCCCGGAGATGCAGACGTCCGGATCCCGGACCAGGAAGTCGTTCTCGAACGCCGCCAGGATGGCATAGCTGCCCGACGGAATCCCCGTGATGGTGAAGGTGTCGCCCGACGAAAGGTTCGGGGCGATGCCCGGGGCCGGGGCGCGGAGGCCCGGAGGGGTCTCGCCGCGGATCACGGCCTCGTTGAACGTGGATTCAACGACCAGGATCACCGAGGTGGCATCCCCGGCGCCCGGATTCACGATCTGGACGCTGCCGTTCAGGGTGGCCGTCGCCTCGTCATTCATCGCCAGGTTCACTTCCTCCTCCTCGCCGTCGGTCAAGGTCGCCGTCGCGGGTTCGTGATTCACGCCCTGGACGTAGGCCTTCACCGTATAGGTTCCGGCCGGGAGGTTGAAGATCCGGTAACCGCCTTCGCGGTCCGCGATCGCCGAAAAGCCCGCCGTCGGAGACGATTCCGCCACGACGAGGGCCCCCAGATTGTTTTCGGGCAGCTCCACCGTCCCAAAGATCGAGGCCGTTCCGAAGCCCGGCTCCAGCGCGATCAGGCAGACGTCGGTGAGCGAGTTGTCGATGACCAAAAGGTTGCCCTCCGTGACGGGACTCGCCGTGTCGATCGGGATCGCCTGGCGGACTCCCGATGGGAAGGTCTGAAACGCCGCGGCGTCCGTGCGGAGCGTGAAGTCGTCTCCCGCCGGCGTCCCATCCGGGTTGCGCCGCGTCGGGACCGTCAGCTCGTAATTCCCTTCGGCGTCGGTCGTGGCCACGAGGCTGACCGGGGAACCGTTCACGTCCATCGCGACGACCCGCGCGCCATCGATCACGGCCGTCTCATCGGCGCAGTCGAAGACCGTTCCGCGGGCGACGACCTTGGTGTCGAAGCAACCCGTCGTGCCGTCCGTGATTTCTTCGCAAATCGCATCCCCGTCGCATCCGGTGTTCGTCGCCGGATTGCAGAAACAGCCGGTGCCGCCGGCAGGGTCGTTCCGGCATACGAGTCCGGTATCGCACCCGGTTTGTTCCGCTACGTTACAGTCTCCTCCTCCTCCGCCGCCGCACGACGCGCCCCACAATGAGGCGGCCACGAGCGCCGCGAAGGCGAGTCCAGAGACTCGTCCTGCCAATCGATGGAGATTCATGGGATTCCTCCTTTATTTAGGGCTTTGGACATATCGCATTGGCATATTGGGGCAAGTCATTGATGTTTTTTGTGTATTCGGGCGTATACTTTTCGCCATGGCCCTCAAATTGCCGATTTACCTCGATCACCACGCCACGACGCCCGTCGACCCGCGCGTCTTCGAGGCGATGGTCCCGTTCTTGACCGAGCACTTCGGGAACCCGTCTTCCAAGACTCACGCGTTCGGCTGGAGGGCGGAGGAGGTGGTCACCCTCGCCCGCGAGCAGGTCGCCCGGCTGATCCACGCGGAGGCGAGGGAGGTGATCTGGACCTCCGGCACGACGGAGTCAAACAACTGGGCGTTGCGGGGCGTCGCCATGGCCCATCAGAAGCGTGGCAACCACATCATCACGGCGGCGACGGAACACCGGTCGGTTCTGGAGGTTGTGCGCGCCCTCGAAAATTTGGGATTTCAACCGACGGTTTTGCCCGTGGACGGCAACGGCATCGTCGATCCGGGCCAAGTCCGGCAGGCGATCACCGGCAAGACGATCTTGATCTCGATCATGGCGGCCAACCACGAGATTGGGACGATCCATCCGGTCGCGGCGATCGGAGAGATCGCCAAGGAGAAGGGGGTGCTTTTCCACGTCGACGCCGCCCAGGCCTGCGGAAAAATTCCCGTCGACGTCGAAGCGATGGGGATCGATCTCCTCTCGATGTCCGCCCACAAGGTCTACGGCCCCAAGGGCGTCGGCGCGCTTTGGATCCGCGCGCGCGAGCCGCACGTCCGCATCGAGCCGCTCTTTTATGGAGGAGGGCAGGAGAGGGGGCTTCGGCCCGGAACGTTGGCCGTCCCCGCCATCGTCGGCATGGGTCGGGCCTTCGAGATCGCCGGAATGGAGATGGAGTCCGAATCCAAGCGTCTCGTGCTCCTCCGCGAACACCTGAGGAAGGGGCTTATGGACCGGATTCCGAATGTGATCCTGAACGGGCATCCGACGGACAGGCTTCCCGGCAATTTGAACCTCAGCTTCCTGGGCCGGCGCTCGGACGCGTTGATCCCGAAGATCCGCGACGTCGCCGTCTCCTCCGGATCGGCGTGCGCGTCTTCGGAGACGGCGAAGCCGTCTTACGTCATCGAAGCCCTGGGAGGGCCTTCGGAACGGGCCTTGTCTTCGCTTCGCTTCGGTCTCGGGCGGTCTACGACCGAAGAAGAGATCGATTTCGCGATCGAGCGCGTTGTGGAGGCCGTGCGCGCTCCTTCTTGAGCAGAGCGAGTTTTGTCTTGATCCCGCCGCGGCCCGAATAGCCCCCCACCAGCGAAGCGCGGCCCTTTAGGGGAGACCAACCCGTCCTCACCACCCGATGACAGGGGACCGCCGGCGCGAGCGGGTTCCTGCCGACGGCGTTCCCGACCGCCCTCACGGCCTGGGGGCGTCCGATCTTCTGGGCGACCCAGGCATAGGTCCGGACCTCCCCCCGGGGGATTGTCAGGAGTGCTTTCCAGACCCTTTTCTGGAAACTGGTGGCCCTCAGACCGTCGATCTTCTTTAAGAGGGGCGACTTCTTGTCCACATCGGTCATGGAGACTCCTTGTCGACTTGATCGTCTCAAATTGAGAAAAATTATCAGTTTGAGAAGTGATCGTGCCGGAGGGCCGATTCAGGGTCAAATGAAATCAGGGGGTTGCGCGCTGGGACGTCGTGTCATTGTTGGCATGCGAAATGCAAACTTAGTCCTGTATGACGCCTACCAAGCACACGACGACGGACAAAACGATGCAAGCCCCCGTGTCTTCGCCGATGCCGGCGGAAGACGTTTGGAAGGGGCTTCCGGCCGACTCGCAGCTCATCTCCTTCGGAGACCGGTTCACGTTCACCTTCGCTCAAGGGCGCGAGGTGGGTTCGATCCATTTCGACCGCGGACGCGGGGAGATCTTCTACAAGGGGCACAACGTGCGGAACATGGACCTCGAGGAGTGGCAGATGCAGATTCTGGAAGGTCTCAGGCGGACTCTCACGCAGGACGAACAGGGCAAGGCGTTCGCGGACGATTATGGCCGAACGCTCGACAAGATCGCCATGGAAAAACGGCACCGCGCCGCGGATAAGGCATAAGGATCCATGCAAGAGGCATTGAGACATCTTTTTAATCTGGGCCCGAGGGGGATGACGGGGGCCGACTTCGGACGGATCGAGCGCCCGGGGGTGGGCGAGCTTCCGGCCCCGATTTATACCCCCGACCGCAATCTCACCTACTACCGGGACGGGCTGCGGTGGACCTTTTCTTCGGGCCGCGTCTGCATCGACGGCATGGACGTCAACCGCCTGATCAACGACAATCCCGAGAATGTGGGCTTCTTCATGGGGATCGCCGAAGGTCTGAACGATTACCGCAAGCGGATCGTCGCCTCCCGCCGCGAGCAGGACCAGTTCGCCCGCTTCGAAGCGGCGGTCGAGGCCCTCCTGACCAAGCTCCTGGGCAAGCTCAAGAAGTTCTATGACCAGAAGATGTCCGGGATGTCCTGGACCCTCCAAAACGGCCAATTGATCCTGAACGGCATCAACATCCGCTCTTTTTTGGCGCTCTACCGCATCCGGAAGACCGATAAGGCCCGAAAATTCCTCAAGGGCCTGCGGACCAAGCTGGGTCTCCTGATGGAGAACCGGCGCGAGAGCCCGGACTATGAGCGCATCCGAGACGCCATCACCGACCTCTACCGCGAAATCGACGCCGAGCTTCAGTCGGAGGAGGCCGCTCGTTCCGCTCAGCGTCTGCTTCCTCGCGCTGCTCACGCTTTCTGACCGCCTTTTTCCTTCGCTCCTTTGTCCTGAACTCCCGAAATCCCTCGAACACATGATCGGCGCGCGCGCGACCTACGAAGGCGTCGTGTCCGAGGCGCCCCGCCGTTCCGCAAACGGCTGGAAAACGGTCGTCGGGGACGTCTTTCCGGACGGCCGCCTCTCGATCCTCTTGACGATCAGTCAACTGCCCGAGCCGGGCCTCGCGCGGGGCGACCGGATTCGTTTCACGGCCCGTCTCAAACGGCCGACGCGGTATAAGAACCCCGGGAGTTTCGACTACCGGGCCCATCTCGCCCGTCGGGCCGTTCTTCTGACCGGGTTCATCGAGGAGGCGGGGGCGGTCGAGGTCCTGTCGCGGGGCGATGGATTCCTGCGTTCCGTCGATCGCGTCCGGGAGTCCCTCCGGAACCGGATGAGCGCGGCGGCTCCCGGAGCCGGAGGGGCGCTTCTCCGGGCCCTGGTCCTGGGCGATGCCGGCGGGATCACGGAAGACGTCTACGAGGATTTTCGCGCCACCGGCACCTCTCATTTGATCGCCGTATCCGGCCAGCACATCGCCGTCGTGGGCGCGGCCGTCTTCGCCGTCCTTTTTTGGCTGTTCAAGCGGTCCGAGCGACTCTTGCTGTGGATGTCGGCTCGCCGTCTCGCCCTGTCCGTCTCCCTCATTCCGGTCGCCCTTTACACGCTTTTGGCCGGTTCCCCGCCGTCGGCCGTTCGCGCCGCGATTCTTGCAGGTCTGGTGGCCCTGGCCGCGGCCTTGAACCAACGTCCCGACGGGCTCTCGGCGCTGTCGGCCGCGGCGATCCTCATCGGTGTTCTCGATCCCGCGGCTCCGTTTTCGTCGTCGTTTCAGCTTTCGTTCTTGGCCGTGTTGGGAATTCTGATGTTCCGGAGGACTTGGAGAGCCCCGACATGGGTTCTGAAACACCTCGTCAACCCGTTTTGGATGACCATGGGCGCGACATTGATGACGGCCCCGCTCGTGGCCTATCGCTTTCACGACGTCTCTCTCTCGGGTTTCCTGGTCAATTTGGCGGCGATCCCCGCCGCGGGCCTTCTCCTGATCGCCGGAGGCGCGTCCGTCGGGATCGCGGCCTTGATCCCGGGCGTCTTCCTTCCCCTGAAGGCGGTCGCGTGGGCGGCGGACCGGTTTCTCAACGTCCTCCACGCGGCGGCGACGTGGTCTCGGGGTTCCGGTTTGGTCTTGTCGTTTTATCCGACGGAGTGGGAGATGGTGTTGGGGTTCGCGGTCGTGGCGCTGGCCGCCTGGGCCTTTCACCGGCCGCGGCAGGCCTTGAAGCCCGCGCTGCTGGGACTCGTCTTGATCGCCGCGTTTTCCCTGGAATGGCGTCGTTCGGAGGTCGAGGTGGTTTTCCTCGACGTCGGCCAGGGGGATGCGGCCTTGGTGCTCCTGCCGGGCGGCGAGAGTCTCTTGGTGGACGCGGGCGGATTTCTGATTCCAGATCCGAAGGCCCGCAAGGGCTTCGACGTCGGCCGGGACGTCGTCGTGCCCTATTTGAAACGGCGGGGCCTCGAACGCATCGACGCCGTCCTTCTCTCGCATCCCCATCCGGATCACTTCGGTGGACTTCAGGCCGTCTTCGACGCTTTTCCTGTGGGAGAGTTTTGGTGGAGCGGCCAACGCTTTCCCGACGCGTCGTTCGACGCCTTGCTGGAAGCGGTCCGGCGGCGGGGGTCGATTCAGAGGGTGCTACGGTCGCCGCAATCCTTTGCCTGGGCGGGGGCGACGGTGGACGTGATTTATCCGGGACGGATCGACCGGTTCCGGTCGATCAACGACAATTCCCTCGTGGTCCGTCTCAACTTTGGCTCCGAGGGCGTCCTCTTTGCCGGAGACATCGAGGATCTCGGCGAGGGGGCCTTGGCGGACCGCGTGCCCATTCGCGCCACCGTTCTCAAAATTCCGCATCACGCGAGCCGGACGTCCAGCTCCGTGGCCTTCATCGACAGCGTCCGCCCTGAAATCGCCGTTGCGAGCCTTGGCGAGGACAATCTCTTCGGCTTTCCCCACGAGGGCGTCTTGGAAAAATACGAGCGGCGGGGCGTCAAGGTCTACCGCACGGACCGGGACGGGGCGGTGACGGTCAAGCTCTTCCCAACGTCTCCCAGGAGACCACCCGCCATCCGAACGTTTTTTTCCGGAGAGTGACGCGCACCCTGTAGACGGTGCCGTCGGAGAGGTAGGCGTAGGCCTCGACCTCGGCCAGCTTTTTCTGGATTTCCCTGACGGAGCCGATCTCAACCCGCTCGAGCTTGCTCCGGCCAAAGTCGCTCTCTTTGTATTTCTTCCCGTACTTCTGGAAGTGCCTTTGAACCTTGCCGTGCGCGGTCTGGGGCGAGGGGACGCGTCCGCCGCACGAGACGACGAAGAAAACCAAAAGGACCAGCGCGACCGTTTTTTTCACGTCGGCGTTATAAGGAAGCTCTCCCGATAACGCAAGGCGACAACACAGCGTGTCATAAATATATGATATTGTTAATGTTTTTGGTTTTACAGCTTTGACCATATATGGTAAATCTTCCGCCATCGTTCATCCATCAACGTCACGACCGACTGGAGGTGACCTATGATTGGAGCGACGCGTGGCCTTTCCCTTTCGGTCCTCACCTACAATCTCCACCTTTTCGGCGACACGGCCCTGTACCGGCACGGCGGCGTGTTGCAGGAGACCGGTTTCTACTACAAGGATCACGAGCGGCTCCCGCAGATCATCGCGGGGCTCAGGCGTACGGAGGCCGATGTCATCGGACTCACGGAGGTCTGGGACGAGGGGATGCGGGGCGAGATCGAGGGCTCGCTCAAGGACCTCTACCCGTACCACGTTGCCTCCCCGGCGGCCGCGGGGATCGGGCGCGTCATCAACGACTTTCAGGACAAATGGCCCCTGCTCGCCCAGATTCTGTTCGGCGCGGGAGGCGGCGTGGTGAATCATTTCACGAAGGGCCACTACAGCGTGGGCAAGACGGGACTGCTCACGGGGCTCATGAATTATCTGTCGGAAGAGCAGGTGCCGAGGGCGATCGCGCGGTGGCTCCGGTCGGGGCCGGTCTGGGGAGCGGGGCTCTTGTTCCTGAGCCGCTATCCGATCGTCGCGTCCGATTTTCATCCTCACGACGAGAGGGCCGACTGGGAGGTGTTGGCGGGCAAGGGCGTTCTCGAGGCGACGGTCCGGCCGGACACGGGGCCGGAGATGACGTTTTCGTTGGGGCATTATCAGGAAGGAATCTCGCCCCGGGCGATGCAGACGCGCGGGCGTCAAATCCACCGGGCGCGGAACCGGACGCGGAAGGTGCCGGCGTCCCTCTTCCATATCGGCGATTTCAATGTCGCAGGCGCGACACGGGAATACGCCGCCATGAGCCGCACGATGTCCCTGCGGGACGTCAATGCCGGCGACACGTACCTCGAGCCGAATCCCTATCAAGACAAGCTGCAGGCGCCGAGGTCTCAAGACGCGCGGACGCAGAGGATCGACTACATCTTCCACAGCGGCGATCTGGTGATGGAATCGGCGCGGATCTTGAGAGGGGAGTTCCGCTCGCGCGACGCGGAGCACGACCTGTCGGATCACTTTCCGTTGTTAGCGCGGTTTTTTCACAGACCCGAAGTCACTGCGATCTGAGCCCGGCACAATCTTCTTGCAGGAAGAAAAGAATCGGCTAATTTACCGCGGTTTCTACGAAGGTGCCGGGCGCTTAGCTCAGCGGTAGAGCACTTCCTTCACACGGAAGGGGTCGCAGGTCCGATTCCTGCAGCGCCCACAAACTCATTTTTCTATGGACAGAGATCGAAGCGGCCCTCTAGGGCGACGAGGGCGACGGTGGGGCCTCTTGTTCGATAACCGGGCTGATGCCGGTCGAGGTCGCTCCGCCGGATGTGGAGTCCGAACAAAGGGGACAGCCAGGACATGCCGGGCAAACGGGACAGCTCGGACATCCGCCCCCCGATGAGGTGCAGGTCCGCTGCATATCCTGAAGGACGGCGGACTGCGCCGCCTTGAAGTAATCTGCCGCCGCCTGGAGATCCTTCAGCGGGTCTCCAGAGGGCACGAGGAGGTCTGGCCTCTCGCGCGCGGGACAGACGCTACGAAGCTGGTCCATCCAGGCATTCAGTCGATTCAAGATATCTGAATGTTCTTTGAGGCAGGCGGGCCGTCGGTCCTCTTGGGGAGGGGTGGGCGTGGGACTTTCGCCGAGCCTTTCGGGACTCTCAGTTAGGGGCACGAGCGGGAGGGGGGCGATCACTTCCAGGCTGCAGCAAAAAGGATCGGGGAGGATGGTCAGCAGTCCCTGTGATGCGGAGGCGTTTCTTGCGGAACACTCCGTGGTGCAGTTGCTGCTGCAACCGTCTCCGCTCACTCGGTTCCCATCTTCGCATTCCTCTCGCGCGCCCTTGATGCCGTCGCCGCATTCGAGTTTGCAGGTACTGTTGCATCCGTCATCGTTGGCCAGGTTCCCATCGTCACATTCCTCGACCCTCTCCACCCGCCCGTTGCCGCAGTGAAGAGGAGGGAGGGCTTCCGTGGGTCTCTTGATCCCCGGCCTCCACAACCAATCCGATGAGGGCCTCAAAGACGTCAGGCCTGCCGCCCGGGCGCTGCCGAATGCGCCGAGCACTAGGGCCAGGGCGAAACCGAGGACGACGGATTTCTTCATGAGACCCTCCTGTCGAATCGTTGAGGGTTTGATTTGCAATTGTCAGGCCAAATTTCTGAAGGGGATCATCAAGAAAGGCACTGATTTTCAATGGATTATGTTCGAGAGCGGGCAGGGATCCATTATCACTATGATAAGATTATCACATTGATAAAAGTAAGAGGGTCCGATTGGCAGAAGGCTGCAGGGCCGTTGGGTCGTGGCGCGAACCGGATCATCAAGAAACAAAAAGCCGCCGAACAGTCGTTCGACGGCTTCGTACTTTTTCCCGACGTTTCTCCGCTCCGCTACTTCTTATTCTGATCGCCCAAATACACCCACTGGGTATGTTGCGTCATCCCGATGAAGCGGTAGCGCTTCGGGCTCAAGGCCCGGAAGAAGAGCTTGAGGTAACCCTTGAAGCCACGCATCCGTATGATCGTCAGGGGATGGAGAAGAACATCCTTGGTTTTGATCACTCCAACAAACATGGCTAATCCCTCCAACGATTAGACGAAGCAATTGGAATGCCAGTGCCAAAAAAAGTCAACCAGTTAATATTATTGATGAATTTTGTGAGAGCCACTCCCTCTTCTGGGTCGGTGCCAACCCATCTTGCCGACACGTATGTCAATTTTGAGTCACCGTCTATACCGCTTCCCGCGGTACAGCGCTCGCTACGGCTCGCAGAGGAAGCTAGTCCCTGACGAGGCTCGAAGAGGAGGGGACCAGCAGGACCTTGCCGGCCGACGGATCTCCGGGCGTGTCCGTTTCGCTGTTCCACCGCCGCAAATCCTGGAACGGGATGCCGTACCTTGCGGCGATGTCCGTGTAGGATTCACCGGGCGTGACGACGTGGAAGGCCGGCGGCGAGAGGATCGACGCCACCTGTCCCGCCGAATGCTGGACGAAGCGGGACGCGAAGGTCGGTTGCCGTCCCGCGGGAAGCCGGATCTGGCTGCCCGCGGGCAATGAGAACCGGCCCGAGAGGACCGTCTCCGAATAGGCGGGATTCAGCTCCTTCAGGCTCTCCAGCGGCGTGTCGGACAAGAACGCGATTTCGGGAAAACTCATCGTCGCGGGGAGTTGGACGGGGTCGAATTTCCAGGGCGCCTCCTTCAAGATCCTCCCGAAATATTTTTCATGGTTCTCGTAGACGTGCAGGGCCGCCAGGAAGGACGGATAGAAATTGCGCGAGGCGAAGGCGTAGCTCCCGCCCCGGAATTCGCGGATGATCCGGCCGATGTCGCGCGTGCCGAGCTTTTGAACGGCCTTTTGGAGGTTGCCCGGGCCCGAATTGTAGGCGTTGATGGCGAGCGGCCAGGTCCCTAAGAGGTCGTAGTTGCGCAGAAGAAGCTTGGCTGCGCCGTGGGTCGCGACGATCGGGTCGTAGCGCTCGTCGAGGTCCTTGTCGACCGTCATATAGCGGCGCGCCGAGTCCGCCATGAACTGCCAGAGCCCGGCCGCCTGAACCTTGGAAAGGGCGCGCTCGCGAAACATCGACTCCACGAAGACCAGCCGCGTGATCTCCTTGGGGACCCCGTAGTAGGCGAACACCTCTTCGAAGAGGGGCATGTACTTGCCCGAACGCCTCACGGCTTCCGCAAAACGGTCCTTGATCCCCGTCTGCGTCCTCAGGCCCTCCTGGGCCTTTTTGTATTTGTCCGCGTCATGGACGTGCTGGAAGAGTCTGGAAATCCTCAGCGCTTCTTCGGAGAGGGGATGGAGCCCCTCCCATTCGTCGAGCTCGGCCAGGGCGGCCTTGATCCGCGCCGCCGCCGCGCCGATCTCCGCCTCCCGCGCGGCCTTTTTCTCGGAATCCGGGAGGTCGCGGCGGTCGAGGTCGGAGAAATCCAGGACGCCGTATTCGATCTCCAGATGATCCATGTCGTGCAGGACGACCTGGTTCGAGTCGTAGACGGCGTAGACCTTTTTCCAAAAGTTCACGATGGGCTCGATCGAGCCAGGCACGTCGAATTTTGCGGAGACGGCATGCGCCCCATGCGAGAAATCGGGCAGGCGGGAGGGGGAGACGAGTTTGCGGCCGGCCTGCAGGTTTTCGATCTCGGCGAGGTCTTCACCGGAGAGCTTCAAGGGGATGGCCGCGGCCGGCGGCTCGAGCTCCGAGGCCTCGCCGAGGGGCTCCGGATCCTCCGCGACGACGGGAATCGGCGGTGCGACGCGGGTCTCGTGGGCCAGACGGGGAAACAGTTCCGGCAACTCCCGCCCGAGTCCGGCGAACGTGAAATGGAGGCCGGCGCCCATCCCCAGAACCAAAACCGTCGCGGCGATCGCGCGTCCCTTCACTTTCAGATCCTCCAGAAAATCAATATCCTGAATCGCACCCGAAGGGTGTATCTCCCTATGTATGACGAAACCTAGAAAGAATCCAGGATCGTTTCCAGGATCTCCTCCTCCGCGCGGGCGATGTTATCGATCGGGGCGTTGAAGTCGTTGAAGAGGAAGGAGAACGCGAGCCGGGCCTTGTCGTCGAAGACGTAGCCGGAGAGGGCCTTGACGTCGTTCAAAGTCCCGGTTTTCGCGTGCATTCTGCCCGTCACCTTGCCTCCCTTGAACTTGCGGGCGAGGGTCCCGTCCACACCGCCGATGGAGAGGGCGGCGACGAAGTCGTCCCTCCACGGCGAAACGTAGAGGTCATAGAGCAGGCGGATGAAGTCGTCGGCGGCGACGCTGGAGAGGCGGGTCAACCCCGACCCGTTGTCCAGGACGAAGTCAGGCCCCGGGATGCCCAGCGATTCAAGGTACTCGCGCAGGACCTTCAAGCCCTTGGGGATCGAACCCGGAGGACCGAAGCGTCTGGCGGCCATCGCCTTGACGAGCTGTTCGGCGGTAAAGTTGTTGCTGAACTTGCCCAGGCTTCTCAGGATTTCCCGGAGCGGCTTGGAGCTGTGCGTGAAGAGAAGGAGGGCGTTCGCCGGCACGGCCTCGCGCCGGAGCCCCCCCTTGACCTTGATGCCGTGCCGCTCGAGAGCCTCCAGGACGACGGTCCCCGTGTAGATCGCCGGGTCCGGAACGCCGCGCTGGAAGTTGTATTCCTGGATCGTCTTCGGAATGGTGCCGTGAATGCGAATGACGTTGGTCTCCTTCTTGGCCTTTCGCGGCTTGGATTCCTTGACTTCGGCGTCGAGGTCGACGTTCGCCCCGGCCCACGCCGTCTTGGCCTCGTTCTCGACGGTGACGTAACGGGTGGGCGGGTCGATGGAGATGACCGGCTTCTCGCCCAGCCGCCGAGCGGGTTTGGCGCGGATCTTGATGCTGTTGAAGTTGAAGGAGAGCGGGCCCGTCATGATGCTGTAGAGCTTTTCGTTCACGTCCGCGATGTAGGTCGTCAGGTTGTTCCGGTCGTAGTAGGTGTCGTCCACGAAGACGTCGCCGTCGATTCTTTTCAGGCCCGCCGCCTTGAAGCGCGTGACCAAATCCTCCAGCTCCTCGGTCACGAAGAGGGGATCGCCGTAGCCCTTGATCCAAAGATTGGGCAGGCGCCCGTCCGGGCCGATCAGCGCGGGCGCGTAGAACTCCGTCGGGAACGTGTAGTCGGGGCCCAGCGTCCTGAGGGCCGCGGCCATCGTGATCAGCTTGATATTGGAGGCGGGGTTCAAACCCTGTCCCGGATTCTTGGCGTAAAGCACGCGTCCGTCGGGAATGGAAACGATCTTGATGGACATCTGGCTGTCCGCGAGACCGTTCTGCTTGAGAATCCACTCGACGCGGTCCGAGAGGTTCGCCGCCGTCGCCGAGGGGGCCAACAGGAGGAAACCGAGGATCCAAAATTGCTTTTTCAAAAAATCTCGCATACTTTGCTTTGACGTTGACAGATCAGGGGCGTTTTTTCCAGTCGGTTTGCAGTCTTTTGCTCGTCGCGTTTGCGGTGTGCGCCGGCACGGCTTGCCGTCCCGCGCTCAAGACGCCGCCGGACACGCTCGTCGTGGGAATTGAGTCTTCCCCCGCGACGCTCGATCCGCGTCTCTCGGCGGACGCGTACTCCTCCAAGATCACGCAGCTCCTTCACAACGGGCTTTTCCGGTTGGACGAGCGCCTGCAACTCCAACCCGATCTCTTGGAGAGTTACGAGGAGGTCTCGCCGATCGAATACCGCTTCAAGCTCCGCCCCGGCGTCGTCTTTCACGACGGGACCGCGCTCGACGCCGCCGACGTGATGTTCAGCCTGAATTCCGTCAAGGACCCGGCGCTCGCGTCGCCTTTCCGGGGGGCGATGGAGAAGATCGAAAGCCTCACCTCGGACGGTCCTCTAGACGTGGACGTGAAGCTCAAGGAACCGTTCGCGCCATTTTTGTCGTCCCTCACGATGGGCATTCTCCCCTCGGAGGGCGGCGATCCGGCCGTCGGCACGGGCCCATTCCGTCTCGAATCCCTCAAGCCTGCGGAGTCGGTGAGCCTGGCCGCGAACGGCCGTTATTACCGGGGCGCGCCCAAGACGGGCCGGGTCCTCTTCCGCGTCATTCCAGACGACAATCTGCGTGTCTTGGAGATCAAGAACCGGCGCGTGGACGTCCTGCAGAACAACGTCCCGCCGCTCCTCTTGGAGGCCCTCAAGGGCGACGAGGGGCTCGTCTTGGAGACGACGGAAGGGATCAACATGACGTACCTTGGGATGAATTTGCGGGACGATCCCCTGAAACGGCCCGACGTCCGGCGCGCGATCGCGATGGCCATCGATATCCCCGGCTTGATCGAGTACCGCATGGCGAAACTCGCGCGCCCCGCCACGGGGCTTCTCTCGCCCGTGCATTGGGCCTACGAGGGCGACGTGGCGGCGACTCCATTCGACCCCGCCAAGGCCCGCGAGCTCCTGGACCAGGCGGGATTCCGCGATCCGGACGGCGCGGGGCCGCTTCCGAGGTTCACGATCACCTACAAGACCTCCACGAAGAAGGACCGCGTCGGGCTCGCCCGTCTCATCGCCCGTTATCTCAAGGACGTCGGGATCGAAGCGCGCGTGTTGCCGCTCGACTGGGGCGTTTTTTTCTCCGACGTCGGCAAGGGGAATTTTCAGCTCTACTCCCTCACGTGGGTGGGCGTGACCGAGCCCGATCTGTTCTTCGAGGTTTTTCACAGCTCCAAAACGCCTCCGACCGGTCTCAACCGGGGGGGCTACTCGGATCCGATCGTCGACCGACTGACGGAGGAAGGGCGGCGGGTGGTGAGCCCCGAGGAACGAAAGGCCGTCTATTCGGAGGTTCAAAAAATACTCGCACGGGAGCTTCCGATCATCCCGCTCTGGTACGAGAGCAACTATGCCGTCTTCGGCAAGAACGTGAAGGGCCTGCGTCTGAGGCCAAACGCCTCGTTCGAGTGGGCGGCGGAGGCTTACAAGGAACCATGATCGGGTACTTGATCAAACGGCTCTTGTTCTTGATCCCCATCCTGTTGTCCGTGTCGACGTTGGTTTTCTCCCTCATTCACCTGGTCCCCGGAGACCCGGTCGACCTCATTCTCGGGGAGCAGTCGATGCCCGCAGACCGCGAGGCGATGCGCAGGGCCCTGGGGCTCGACCGTCCGGTCGTCGAACAGTACGGGCGCTTTCTCAAGGGCCTCGCCACGGGAGACCTGGGGACTTCGCTGATCGAAAAGCGGCCGGTGGGGCGGATGATCCGCGAGCGGTATCCCGCGACCCTCCAATTGGCCGTCCAAGCCATGCTGTTGGCGCTCGCGATCTCCCTTTCGTTCGGCGTCGCCGCAGCCGTCCGAAAGGGGACCGCGGTGGACCACGCCTCGATGCTTGGGGGCCTGATCGGCATCTCCACGCCCGGGTTTCTTCTCGGCCCGCTGCTCGTCCTGCTCTTTGCGGTCAAGCTCGACTGGCTCCCCGTCTCGGGACGAGAGGCGTGGGCGAGCTCGCTCCTCCCGACGGTCACCCTGGGCGCGGGGATGGCGGCGATCCTGACGCGGCTCACGCGTTCCACGATGCTCGAAACCCTCCGCGAGGACTACGTGCGGACGGCGCGGGCGAAGGGGCTCCCGGAAAGAGGGGTCATTCTGCGTCATGCCTTGCGCAACGCCTTGAATCCCGTCGTGACCGTCGCAGGCCTCCAGTTCGGCGTGCTCCTCGCCGGAGCGATCGTGACGGAAAAGATTTTCGCCTGGCCGGGCCTGGGCTCGCTCGTGGTCCAGGCGCTCGAACGGCGGGACTATCCCGTGGTGCAGGGGTGTATCCTTTGCATCGCCGTCTCCTACGTGCTGGTGAATCTCTTGACGGATGTCGTCTATGCGAAACTTGACCCCAGGATTCGGCTTTAAATTCGGACTGGCCGTCGTCGCCGTCGCGGTGTTGGCGGCGGCGCTCGCGCCGTGGATCGCGCCCCACGACCCGAACGGCTTCGATCTCGCGCTTCGTCTCTCGCCCTCGCGGCCTGGACATTTTCTGGGGCTGGATGAAGAGGGGAGGGACCTCTTCAGCCTCATTCTTTGGGGTGCGCGCGTCTCCCTCCTGGTCAGCGTGTTGACGGTTTCCGGCTGCGCCGCCCTCGGGACGGTGTCGGGATTGACCGCCGGCTACTTCGGCGGGCGATGGGACCATGCCTTCACCTTCGTGACGGACGTGATCCTGTCGTTTCCCTCGATTCTCCTGCTCATCGCCTTCGCGGCCTTTTGGCGGGACGGCGGAGTCCTGTCCCTCGTCGTCATCCTGACGTCGGTGGGCTGGGTTGGCTACGCCCGCGTCGTGCGCGGCCAAACGCTTTCCCTCAAGGAGCGCGATTACGTCAAAGCCGCGATCGCGGCCGGCGCCTCGACGCCGCGCATCTGGTTAAAACACCTCGTGCCCAACCTCCTCGCCCCGCTTCTCGTTCAAGCGACCTTCGGCATGGCCGGCGTGATCCTGGCCGAGTCGACTTTGTCCTTCTTGGGGCTGGGCGTTTCGACGGACATCCCGACCTGGGGGCGCTTGATCGACCAGGGCGTGCAGTACCTGCTCATCGCCCCGCACGTGGCCCTCTGGCCGGGCATGGCGATGGCCGCGGTGATCCTGGGGTTTAATTTCTTGGGGGATGGGTTAAGAGATCGTCTGGACGTGAAGGAGGTCCGGTGAAAAGAATTTTCGGGGATGTGGCCAAACTCTTCGTCTGGGGCTTTGAGGGGATGTCCGTCTCTTCGCGGCTGAAGGCCCTGCTTCGCGCGCACCCCATCGCCGGCGTCGTTCTTTTCAAACGAAATATCGCGACGCTCGAAGGCATGAGGGCCCTCAACCGGGACTTGAAGAAAATCGGCGGACGCCGGTTCTTGATCGCGATCGACGAGGAAGGCGGGCGCGTGAGCCGGCTGCCGGCCGTCGCCCTCAAGTTCCCTCCCGCCGCCTTTTGGGGGAAATTGTTCGAGCGTGAGAAGGATCTCCGCCTGGTGACGCGCATGGGCCGCCTTCTCGGGCGCGAATTGAAGTCCGTCGGCGTGAATCTGGACTTCGCGCCCGTCTTGGACGTCAACTCCAATCCCCAAAACCCCATCATCGGCGACCGGGCCTTCTCGGGCGACCCAAAGACGGCGGCCCTGGTCGCGCTCGCCTTCGAAAGAGGCCTTCGACGGGAAGGGATCCTCACCTGCGGAAAGCATTTTCCGGGCCACGGTGACACGACGACCGATTCGCACCGGACGCTCCCCAAAGTGCGGCGAGTCAGGGTGGGGCTCGAGCGGGTCGAGATTCTCCCTTTCCGGAAGGCAGCCGCGGCGAGGATCCCCATGCTCATGACCGCCCATGTCGTCTATCCGGCGCTTGATCCGAAACTCCCCGCCACCCTCTCGCCGAGAATCCTACAGGGCCTCTTGCGGAAGGAGATGGGGTACCGGGGTGTCGTGATCTCCGATGACCTCCAGATGAAGGCGATCTCGCGAAAATACGCCCCCGATGAGGCGGCGGTCTTGGCCCTGGAGGCCGGGTGCGACCTCCTGCTGGTCTGCGAGGGGTTCGAAAAAATGGGGACCCGGGTCATGGAAAAGACGGCCCGGGAGGTCTCCAAAAGCCCCCTCTTGAGGCGACGCCTGACGGAGAGCCTTGCGAGGGTCGTCCACCTCAAAGTGGGGTCCTAAGTCCCCGATTTGTGTCCGATCCCTGGCACGCCGCGAAAATCAGGGCTGGATTCTATAATAATATCAGCATCTTAATATCTGTTTTTTAGTGCCAATTTGGCATTTGAGTTGCTTCTAGAACGATAGGGACCCCCTCATCGAGAAGGGAGGCCCTTAATTATGGGTTCTGATTTACCACAAATTAACGCACCCTCGTTCACTCCGACGGCAGTTCGGGCCGAACCCGACAAGGAGGAAGCGAAACGCGCGGAGGACCGCCTCCAAGCGCGGATGAATGAGGAACTCAATCGGGTGGGGGGCGACGAGGCCCGTCTCCGGGTGACGGCCACGCTCGTCCGCGAGTGCCGCAGGGATCTGCTCGCAAGGGGGATCCGCGCCGAGTTCGTCCCGACCTATCTCAATAATTATTTCCGCACGGGAAACGGTTCGTCGATCCCGAGGGACGACGCCGATGCCGATGCCGTGAACCAGGCGTTGAACGAGCCGATTCCGGCCTCGGAAATTCCCGATCCCGCCGCTGCGGGCCGGGATGACGACGCCGCTGCCCGACGGGGCCCCGATCCACGCATGGCAATACCCCGGGACGGCGCGCGTGCCGCTACCTCGGCCGCGGATCGCACGGATACCCCGGAATATGCCCGGGCGGACAACATGGTGGAGCAGTACCTCAGCCGTGCCCCGGCGCCGCGCACACGCGACGATTTCCTGCAGATCCGCCAAATGATCCGCTCCCTCGTCACGCCGGAACAGCTGAGCGACCGCGCGCTCGACACGCTCTTGACCCGGCGCTTCCCGGGCGTCGATCGCGGCTTGTTGGGAGTCTCCACACCCGAAGCGCCCGTTCCGACTGCGCCGGTCGCCGCCACGTCCGGCGTTCCGACGGGCGAGGCGCCCGCCGAGAGGCCCTCCTTTTTCTACATGGGGCATTCCTTCGGTCCGGGCCGAGATGCCGATCCGGAGGCTCAGCAGGCCCTTCTTAATTTTGGCAAGCTATTGCCGGCTGTTGAAAGGCGCGGTTTTAACCTAACAGGGGTTCCCATTCCGAATCAGATGCCTAGCCCGGGACCGTCGGGTGACGGTTACACCCTGGCGGATTCCTCCGTGGGTACGTGCTCCGATGAAGGCGGGTCCGGGACCGACAGGCCGGAGGGCGGGGCCAGAGCGAGCGGCGCCCGCCCAGGGCGGAGGGATCTCAAGCTCGGCTATATACGTTGCGGCATCCGCCCCTAATCCCTCAAAAGACTATCCAATTTTCCTTCCCGGTCCAATACGGCCAACTCGTCGAAGCCACCGATCATCTCATCCCCGATGAAAATCTGCGGCACGGTCTTCCATCCG
>DATIGE010000033.1 GCA_035454885.1 bacterium | reverse complement strand
GAACGGCCTCTGGAGTCGGACCTGATGGTGTTTCAGGGCGCCCTGGTCGATCGAGCCCGGAATTACCTGGTCGATCAGATGCTCCATCACCCGCTGAACCCGACCCACATCTTCTTCTTGGATGCCGACATCGTGCCCGCGCCCGACACGCTCATGCGCCTCTTGCGGCACCGGATGCCGATCGTGAGCGGGATGTACCGCCGGCGCCTGCCGCCGTACGAACCGATGGCCCTCTCCGCCAAAGGCGGACGCCGGGGCCGGACCCTTCATCCGATCACGGCCAAAGGGCCCCGGCTTCGGAGGGTCGACGTCGTCGGGGCCGGTTGCCTTCTCATCCACCGCGACGTCTTCGAAAAGGTCCGTCCTCCCTGGTTTACCAGCGAATGGAGGCGCGACGGCCACCTCTCCGAGGATTTTTCGTTCTGCGAAAAGGCCCAAAAGGCGGGTTACCGGGTCATGGTCGACACCACCGTCAACCCCCTCCACCTGGAGCCGATGGGCGTCGGGACCGGCAGGGACGGGAAGGTCTCGTTCATCCCCCTTGACTAGCAGTCCTTTCCCGAGGATTCTCCGGCCTCTTTTCGAGGAGGAAAAAACATGTCCCAGGCACCCAAAAGCACCAATATTCATTGGCACCACGGCAAACTGACGGCCGAGGACCGGATCAAGCACCTCGGCCAGAAGGGCGCCGTCATCTGGTTCACCGGACTTTCCGCCTCCGGAAAATCGACGGTCGCCCGCGAGGTCGAGCTGGCCCTGGTCGAGAACAAGAAGGGTTCCTACGTCCTGGACGGTGACAACATCCGGCACGGCCTCAACTCCAACCTGGGGTTTTCCCCCGAGGACCGCAAAGAGAACATCCGGCGCATCGGCGAGGTCTCGAAGCTCTTCTGCGAGGCGAATGTGATCGTCCTGACCGCCTTCATCTCGCCCTACAAGGCCGACCGGGATCTCGCGCGCAAGCTCGTGCCCGAGGGCCAGTTCTTTGAGGTCTTTTGCGACATCCCCATCGACGTGGCCGAAAGCCGCGACCCCAAGGGTCTCTACAAGAAGGCCAAGGCGGGGGAGATCAAGGAGTTCACGGGGATCTCGGCGCCGTATGAAGCACCCGAGAGGCCCGAGCTTGTCTTGAAGACCGGCTCCGAAACGTTGGAGGAGTCGACCCGGCGGGTCCTGGACTTATTGACGGCCAAGGGTATTATTTAGGGCGTGACCGCCGTCGACGAAAAGCTTAGCCAAGAATTCGAAAAGATCGCCGACGCCCGGGACCTGATCGGGGAAATCTTCCGCCGTTTCGGCAACCGCGCCGCCATCGGCACGAGCGGGCAATTGACCGGCTCGGCGATGATCGACCTGGCGGTCAAGGCCGGTGTCAAGCCGCGCGTCTTCACCATCGACACCCTGCGCCTCTTCCCCGAGACCTACGAGCTCTTCGACGCCATCGAGAAAAAATACGGGATCAAGGTCGAGAGGATCGGCCCCGATCCGGACAAGTTGAAGAAGATGATCGCGGAGAGCGGCGAATATCTGTTCTTCGATTCCAAGAAAAAGCAGGAGTTCTGCTGCCACCTGCGCAAGGTCGAGCCGAACGAGCGGGCGCTGGATACGCTCGATGTCTGGCTCACGGGCTTGCGCGTGGATCAATCCGCATCGCGCGCGAAATCGGCCAAGAAGTGCGAGATCGTTCTTCATGGCAAGGAAAAGCGCCCTCTCCTCAAGGTCGCTCCGTTGATCGACTGGACGGAGAAACAGCTCCGCGACTACATGGCCGCGAACGGCGTCCCGATGCACAAGCTTCTCAACTGGAACCAGGACGGCTGGTATTACGAATCCCTCGGATGCGTCATCTGCACGACGCCCATCGGGCCCAACGAGCCGCGCCGTGCCGGCCGTTGGCGGTGGTTCAAGGACGCCGGAGACGACAAGGAATGCGGGATTCACGCGAACAAGACGCATAAGGATGAGGTGTAGGGACCGCGCTACGCTGGCCCTGACGCGCCATGAGCGAACCATTCCTCAAGACCGCCCGTGACCTCGCCTTGAAGGCCTCCCGGGAGGTCCTCTCCCTCCTGCATCAGCCGCTACAACAGCACCGCAAGCACGACAATTCCCTCGTGACCGAGGCCGATCTCAGGTCCGACGCGATCCTCCGCGAGGGATTGGCGAAGGCCTTTCCCGACCATGCGGTGCTGACCGAGGAGAACGGCATCGTGGGCTCTCCCGGCGCGGAATACGTCTGGATGATCGACCCTTTGGACGGCACGAAGGCCTTCGCCAAGGCGCTTCCCGGATTTTCCGTCATGGTCGGTCTGCTCAAAAACGGCGTCCCGCATCTGGGCGTGGTGGCCGATCCGCTCCAGGCGCGCCTGTACGAGGCGGTCCGGGGCGCCGGGGCTTTTCAAGCGCACGCGGGAAACCGGTCGGCGCTCAAGGTTTCGAAGCGCGCTCAGCCCAAAGACATGCGCGTCGTCGTCTCGACGGGTTTTCCCGAGAAGGCGATGGCAAGACTGAAGGCCGTCTGCCCCGGCCCGTTGCTTGCCCCCATCAACAGCGTCGGCATCAAGGTGGGGCTCGTCGTGCGGCAAGAGGCGGACATCTACGTCAGCCATCACCCCGTTCATTTCTGGGACACGTGCGCTCCGCAGGCGATTCTGGAGGAGGCGGGGGGCGTCTTCACCAAGCTCGACGGCTCCCCGCTCGTCTACGATCTTTTGTCCGATTTCGCCCACACGGGGCTGACCCTTGCCACGAATGGAACCCGCCACGCGGAGCTTGTCGTCAAGCTTGCAGGTCTCTTTCAAGGGTAAGTATCCTTATTGCGAATGCGCTAGCGGCGTCTTCAACATGCCGGCCACGGTTTGCCATTTTTCATCCGGAAATTCCGGCAGCCCGTAGCGGAGGGTGAGCGGATCGGGCCTGCGCCGGAAGCTCTTCCCGAGACGGTCCCAGAACGAAAAAACGCTGGAATAGTTCGAGTCGGTTTCGAATCTCTCCTGCGAGTGATGGACACGGTGCATGTTTGGCGTGACGATCAGGAAGCGAAGTACGCGATCGAACCGCTCCGGAAGGGCGACATTGCTATGGTGGAAGAGGATGATCGGCTGCAGGAGTGTTTCGTAGAGAATCAGTTGCGACAGGCTCATCCCTAAAAGAGGGACGACCGCGAGGCGGAGGAGCGAGGATAAGACGAGCTCTCCCGTGTGGAAACGAAGCGCTGAAGACACGTCCAACTGATCGTCGGTGTGATGCATCCGGTGGAACCGCCACAAAAAAGGGATCCGGTGATTCGCCCGGTGCCAGAGGTACATCCACAGGTCGAAAAGGAAGAGGGCCAAGAGAGTTTCCGCCCAGGGGGGGCAGGAGAGTGTTGAAAGGAGGCCGAAACCTGTCTCCTGCGCCCGAAGGGTTACGGAGGCGGTCAGCGTGGAAAAGAGGAGGGCGAGAAGGATTCCGTTCAAAAGCCCCACGGCTAGGTTCCGGCCGATGTGTCGGAACCTTTCCTTCCTTCCTTGAAACAGCGGGAAGACCGCCTCAAGGCAAAGGATCAGGGCCAACGCCCCGACCTGGACCAGAATCTTGATCTCTCCCGCTCCAAGAGCAATGTGCATGCGGCGATTAAATCTTTTTTCAAAGGCCCTGTAAAGATTCGCGTTTTACCTTTGAGACGAACGAGCCTGATATGCATCAAAAGGGCGAACGAAGGATTTATGCAACTTTCACGAATTGCCGCCGTGAGCGCCGGCGTTACGGCCTTTTTTGGATCCTGTTGTGCCCTGCCGCTGCTTCTCTTGGGGCTCACGGGAACCGTTGGGTTCGCAAGCGTCCTGGTCCCCTATCAGAAATATTTCACTCTTGGGACGGTGGTTCTTTTGGGGACTGCTTTTTACCTTGTCTACGGGAGGAACCCGGTGGTTTGCGATCCGCCTAAGGCGGACAAAGTCTGTAACTCCAAGAGCCAGAAAATCACGAAGGTCCTGCTTTGGGTTGCCACCGCGCTCGCGGCGATTTTTTTGATCGGGCCCCATTTTTTGGCCGTCTGAGGAACCTATGGAAGGATATTTGGAAGGAGTTTGCGAAACCACGACGGACACGAAGGGACGAACTGTTTGTCCTCGATGCGGGGAAAAAGGGAAAAAGGTCAAAACGATCACTGTCCGTTATTTGGTCCAGGGAAGATTCCAGGATCGCGTGGATGACTCGCTCGCATATCGTTTCTGCCCTTCCCCGGACTGCCCCGTCGTTTATTTCTCGGCATCGGGAAATTCCCTCTTTGTGAAGGAGGAGCTGAGCGTACGGGTCACGGTCAAGGAGAAGACCAATCCGATCCCGGTTTGTTATTGCTTCAACTTCTTTCGACATGACGTTATGGAGGAGATTCGAAAAACGGGAAAAACAACCGTTCCCGATTTCATTTCGGCCCAAGTGAAGGCTGGAAACTGCTTTTGCGAATACACGAATCCTCAAGGGTCCTGTTGCCTTGGGAATGTGAATTCGGCCGTCAAAGAGATTCCAAAAAAAGAGGTGACAAAATGAACCGCATCTCCATCGCCCTGCTTGCTATATTGTTCGCGCCGGCCATGCTCGGGGCCGCCGAGTTGCAAATCTTGAAGATGAAGATTGAAGGGATGACTTGCGGCCTGTGCGAGGCCAAGGTAAAGAAACAGCTTTCTTCACTATGCAAAGAAGTGACGATTGATCGGGAAAAGGGGGAAGGTATTTGTACGTACGAGGAGACTGTGAAGCCCGACCAAATCCTGTCGGAGGCGAATAAGACCGGTTTCAAGACGACCAAACTCAACTAATTTAAAAAGGAGTCTATGGCCAAGAAAGTCATTCTCGGCACGATCGCATATACCGCAGTGACCTTCATTCTGGGTGCCACGTGGCATTTTGTCCTTTTCAAGGACCTCTATGCATTCCTGGGTGCGTACAATCGTCATGAACCGATTATTCCTCTCGGTTTCATTTCGATGTTTCTCCAGGGAATGATCTTGTCGTTCCTTTTTCAATATGTGCGCCGGGGAACTGCCCCGATCCGTGAAGGGCTCCTCTTTTCATACATCATGGGTTTATTCATGTACACGCTGACCACCATCGCTTTCGCCGCAAAGACGGTGGTTTCGTCATTGACCGCTTGGTTTGCGATTCAAGCGGCCTTTCACTTGATACAATTTACCTTGGTGGGCCTCCTCTTGGGGGTTATCTTTGGAAGAAAGCGCGCGATCGTTGGCAACACAGAGGCACAATAAAGAGTGAGGCCGGCGCATGGCCTACGACGAAAAGCTGGCTGGGCGGGTACGCAAGGCATTGGCCCGTTACAAGACGGTTGGCGAGATCAAGATGTTTGGAGGCCTCTGCTTTACGCTTCGTGGCCATATGTGCTGCGGGGTTCTCAAGGACGAATTGGTCATACGAGTGGCTCCAGAGCGCTATGAGAAATCCCTGGCAAAGCCTCACGTCAGGCCGATGGACTTCACCGGCCGGCCGCTCAAGGGATTTCTGTTCGTCGGTCCCAAGGGACTCAAGTCAGACCATTCCTTGAAGGACTGGATCGATCTTGGGCTGAGATATGTCCGAGCTTTGCCAGCTCGCCACCGTTAGACTTCAAGAACAACCGGCGAGCCGCAGATGCTTTCCGAGATCCGGTATCTTTCCCTTCAGGACCTGGAGAGCATGCTGGCGGCAATCGAAGAAATGAGCCAGGAAGTCCTTTTCACCTTGGAACATCTTGTAAATTTCGGGTTCCGGCACGTCCAACAGGGCGATGGTGTTCACGTAGCCCTTTTCGATGTCGTTGGTGCATTGCTCCAAGAGCCTGACCGTCGACACTTTTTCAATGAACTTCTCCCGAACGATTTGAACCAACCGGTCCGGAGGGATGTGACAATAACACATTCTCATGAACGCTCTCAGATGCTTTCCTTGGTAAGAAATTTGAAAATTTCCTCTTTGAATGATGGGTCCAGGGGCGGACGGGGCGCCGAGGCTTCCAGGTCCCTGGTCTTTCGATAGGCGACCATGAAGCGCTGGCAGTTTTTGCAGGCCTTCAGGTGACGCTCCAGCCTCCGCGCCGTCTTGGCGTCCAAGGCGCCCTCCAGGAAATCATAGGCGAACTCCTCCACCTGCTTGCAGGTCGGGAGCCCCATCAGGGCGAACATCCCTCGGTCCATAAGGGCCTTAACGAGCATACTTTTCCTCGATCCTCTTCTTGATCACCAAGCGGGCCCGATGCACGCGGTTTTTCATCGCGAATTTCGAAATCTCCAAAATATTGCAGACCTCGTCTTCGGAAAGCCCCTCGCCGTCCTTCAGGACATAGGCGGTTCGAAGGTCTTCCGGCAGGTCTTCGATGCAGGAGCGGACGAAGTCGCGAACTTCTCCCTCCTCAAAAAGCCGATCCGGGAGTTTTGCCCAGTCCGGAGCCGGCTCCGTCGCGACCCCCAATTCATAGCGGGGAAGATAATCCTCGATGGGGATTTCGCGTTCCGGATGGCGGGTGCGCCGGCGCATCAGGGCCTCGTTCAGGACGATGCGGTAGATCCAGGTGTAGAGGGAGGAATCCTCCTGAAACGTTCCGATCTTCGTGACGACCTTCAAGAACCCCTCCTGGACGACCTCCCGGGCCTCTTCCTCGCGCCTCAAGACGCGGAGGGCGAGATGGAAGAGTTTTTCGGAGTATCGTTCGAGCAGCTCTCGAAAGGCCTCTTCCTTTTTCTCTTTCAGGCCTTGGACGAGGGTCTTGTCCGTGGAATTGGATGCCGTCACTTGGCCGAAGGTCTTAACATAAGACCGCTCTCAGCGGCAAAGTGATAGACTTTTCCCCCTTTTGGCGCATCGAACCGGTCATGCACGTTGCCCTTGCCGTCATTCTCCTATGTTTTCTGGCCTTTGCGAACGGGGCCAACGACAATTTCAAGGGGGTGGCGACCCTTTTTGGAAGCGGGACCTCGGACTACAAGCGGGCGCTGGCGTGGGCGACCTTGACGACGGCGCTGGGTTCCCTTGCGGCCCTCGTCCTGGCCAAGGGGCTCCTTGTCACCTTCAGCGGCAAGGGGGTGGTTCCCACCGCCGTGTTGAGTCTTAAGAGTTTTCCCCTTGCCGTCGGCTTTGCCGCAGCCGTGACGGTGATGCTCGCCACGCGTTTCGGTTTCCCCATCTCCACGACCCACGCCCTGGTGGGCGGCTTGGCCGGCGCGGGTCTGGTCGCCTCTTCTTCGGGGATCCAAGTCGGCCGCCTTATCGAAACGTTTTTTCTGCCCCTGGTGATCAGCCCGTTCATCGCCATCTTGGGGACCGCCGCACTTTATCCCGCGCTGAGGAAAATAGGCCGGCTGGCTGGGATCCGGAAACAGACCTGCTTATGCGTGGGAACGAAGATCGTGGGCGTCGTTCCCCAAGGCCTCTCGCCGCAACAGGCCCTGATGGCGCTGCCGGGCATCCCGGAAATCTCCCTGGGGACGGAGGCCCAGTGCGTCGAGCGGTATCAGGGACGGCTCTGGGGGATGAATGTCGGGACTCTTTTGGACAAGCTGCACTACGTCTCGGCCGGGGCCGTCGGCTTCGCGCGGGGGCTCAACGACACGCCAAAGATCGCGGCTCTGCTTCTCACCGGGAATGGATTTGGCCTTCCTTTCTCCGTCATCGGCGTCGGCGCCCTGATGGCCGTGGGAGGGATTCTCAGCGCCCGAAAAGTGGCTCATACGATGTCCCTCCGAATCACGGACATGAATCACGCCCAAGGTTTCGCGGCCAATCTGGTGACGGGCTTCCTCGTGATCTTCGCCTCGGAAATGGGGATGCCGGTCTCGACGACTCATGTCTCCTGCGGCTCGCTCTTCGGGATCGGGGCTGCGACGGGGACGGCGCGGTGGAGGACGATCGCCGGCATTTTGGCCTCTTGGGTGATCACGCTTCCCGTCGCGGCCGTTCTGGGCGGATTGTTCTTCTGGATCTTCCGGAATCAACCTCTTCTCGGAGGAGCGTCGTGAGAAACAATTACCACCTGATCGTGATCGGTGCCGGATCGGGCGGTCTCGTGGCCGCAGCGGGGGCCGCCGGACTTGGGGCCAAGGTCGCTTTAGTCGAAAAGCACAAGATGGGAGGAGACTGCCTCAACACGGGTTGCATCCCGTCCAAGGCGATCATCCGAACGGCCAAACTTAGCTTTGACGCCCGAACGGCCCACCGCTTCGGGATTCCGAATCTTGCCCCGGAAATCGGTCTTGTCCGCGTCTTGGAATCGGTCCGAGAGGTTCAGAAAAAAATTGAGCCGCACGACTCGGCGGAGCGATTTCAGGGCTTGGGCGTTGATGTTTTTTTCGGTTCGTATCGCTTCATCTCTCCGCATGAAATTTCAGACGGCAAGGAGACCCTTGTGGCAAGGCGTTTTGTCCTCGCCACCGGCGCGGCGCCGTTCGTTCCTCCGATCAAGGGGATCGGGGAAATTCCCTACCTCACCTCGGACAATGTCTGGGATCTCAAGGAACTTCCCAAAAGGCTCGTCGTTCTCGGGGGTGGCCCGATCGGCGCCGAGCTGACGCAAGTCTTTGCGCGGCTGGAATCAAAGGTCTCGGTCGTCGAGATGATGGACTGCCTCTTGAGCCGCGAAGACCCCGAGGCCTCCTGTCTGATCAAGGATCGCTTTCAACGGGAGGGGATCGAGACGTTGGTGAACTCAAGGGCGGAGGAGGTTCGAAAGACTGCTTCCGGTTACGAACTGGTCCTTTGGCACGCGAAGGAAGGAGTGAAGATCGTTCCCTTCGATCAGATCCTCGTCGCCGTCGGACGCGCACCAAACGTCGGCGGGCTCGATCTGGAAAGGGCCGGCGTCCGCTATTCCAAAAAGGGAATCGAGGTCGACACGCACCTTCGAACGTCATCGAAGCACATCTACGCCTGCGGGGATGTTGTTGGACCTTATCAATTCACCCACATGGCGGACCATCAGGCCCGGCTGATCCTCCGAAACGCCCTCTTTCCGGGAAAATCGAAGATCGACTACCGGGTCGTGCCCTGGTGCACCTTCACCGACCCGGAAGTGGCGCGCGTGGGTTTAAACGAGAAGGAGGCCAAGGAGAAAAAAGTCTCCTATGACGTCTACACCTACCCGATGATGGATCTGGATCGCGCCGTCTGCGACCGCGAGGACGAGGGGTTCGTCAAAGTATTGACAAAAAAGGGATCGGACGAACTGTTGGGGGCGACCCTCGTGGGATCGCACGCGGGCGATTTGATCCACGAGCTCGTCCTTGCGATGCATCAGAAGATCGGTTTGAGGAAGATCGCCTCGATGATCCACGTCTATCCGACCCTGGCCGAGGTCTCGAAGAGAGTCGCGGACACCTATCAGCGGACGCGCCTCAAACCGGGGCTTCGGAAGTGGTTTCAGCGCTACTTTCAATGGAGATTCGGATGAAGAAGCCTCCAAAAATCAGCGTCATCGTGCCGTCCTTGAATGACGGATTCCATGCGCGCCGCCATACGGCCCCGCTTTCCAAAGATCCTTCGATCGAAGTGGTTATTGCTGAAGCCCGAGAGGTTGGCCGCGCGAACCGGGCCGCTCAGATGAACTGGGGCGCGGCGCGGGCGAGAGGCGATCTCCTTGTCTTTCTCCATGCCGACACGAAGATAGCGCCGGTCGACTTGAAGACGGTTCACCGGAGGCTTCAGGAGCAGGCCGATTGCGTCGGTGGGGCCTTCCGGTTCGCGCTCGACGCCTCGCACGCGAAGGCGAAATGGGTCGAGTTCGGCGTCCTTCTCAGGGAACTCGCCTTCGGCCTCCCTTACGGAGACCAGGCGATCTTCGTCCGACGGGAGATTTTTCGGGAGATCGGCGGCTACCCGGAGGCGCCGCTCATGGAGGACGTCCTCCTGATCGAAAAGATGAAGTCCAAAGGGAGGCTTTATCTCGCGCCGGAAAAGGCCTTCACGAGCGCGCGCCGGTGGGAGCGGCACGGCTATGTCAAGACCACGCTCGCCAACTGGGGGACGATGCTCCTCTGGAAGGCGGGGTTCTCCCTCAAGACGCTTCAAGGGCTTCGCGAAAGGGTATTTTCATGAACGCGACCGTCGTCCCGTTCGAGGAAACTCTGAAGAATCGAGGGCTCGGGGTCACTCGCTTACCGACGACGATCCTTCAGGTCAATGTCGGCAAGCTCTGCGACTTGGCCTGCCTCCATTGCCACGTCGAGGCCGGGCCGAATCGGACGGAAATCATGGACATAAGAACCGCGGAAAGGGTCTTGGATCTCCTGAAAAAGTCGCCGACGGTCCGGACCGTCGATCTAACCGGCGGCGCGCCGGAATTGAACCCAAACTTCCGCTCTCTGGTTCAAGGGGCGCGGTCCCTGGGTCGTGAGGTGATTGACCGATGCAACCTCACGGTCCTTTTCGTGAAGGGCCAAGAAGACACGGCCGCGTTTCTTCGTGAGCAACACGTGAAGATCGTCGCCTCGCTTCCTTGCTATTCGAAGGAGAATGTCGAAGCCCAGCGGGGGAAAGGTGTTTTCGACAAGAGTCTCCGTGCGCTGATCCTGTTAAATGAACTGGGCTACGGCCGCGAAGGGACCGGCTTAGAGGTAGATTTGGTTTATAACCCCGTCGGCACCGATCTCCCGCCGCCCCAGGCCGAACTGGAGGCGGACTACAAGGAGGAACTTCGAAGTCTCTTCGGGATCGAATTCAACCGCCTCTTCACGATTACGAATATGCCGATCAAGCGCTTTCTGCATCAATTGGAGCGGGACGGGAAATTCCAGGAGTACATGGACCTGCTCGCAGCGAGCTTCAACCCGCAGGCGGCCTTGGGCGTCATGTGCCGGGATTTAGTCTCGATCAGTTGGGACGGCCGGATCTACGACTGCGATTTCAATCAGATGCTCGAAATTCCGATCGGCGGAAAGCAGCGAACGATCTGGGAGATCGATTCGTTCGATGATTTGGCATCGGAGCCGATCTCGTTTGATAACCACTGTTACGGCTGCGCGGCTGGTGCGGGAAGTTCCTGCACCGGGGCATTGACTCAGTAAGGAGGATGATTTCATGGCCACGGCAAAAGAGATTCTTGAGAATGTCCAAGACTATTACGGAAACATCCTGAAGACGAACAAGGACCTCAAGACGAGCGCCTGTTGCGCGGGCGACGCCTTCCCTCCCCACGTCAAAAAAATCCTGCCGCAAGTCCCGAAGGAGATTTTGGAAAGATCCTACGGATGCGGCTCTCCCGTTCCGCTGGTCCTCGAGGGGAAGACCGTCCTCGACCTAGGTTGCGGTACGGGGCGGGATGTTTTTATCCTCTCAAGGCTGGTCGGTCCCAAGGGCCAAGTGATCGGCGTCGATATGACGCGGGAACAGCTCGAAGTTGCGAGGCGTCACCTCACGGCCTCTTCCATCAAACTCATCGAGGGCCGTATCGAGGACCTAGCGGTTCTGGGGATAGCGAACAATTCCATCGACATCGTCGTCTCGAATTGCGTGATCAATCTTTCGCCGGACAAGAAGAGGGTCTTTTCCGAAATCTTCCGTGTTCTGAAACCGGGAGGGGAGCTTTACTTTTCCGACATCTTTTCGTCGAGAAGGATTGAGGAATTATCAAAGGACCCGATCCTCCTTGGAGAGTGTCTGGGCGGGGCCCTTTACATCGAGGATTTTCGAAGGCTCCTCCTGGAGGTCGGCTATCCCGACTACCGTGTCGTCTCGAAGGCAAAGATCGATATCAAAGATTCGGAGATCAAAGGGAAAGTGGGGATGATCGACTTCCACTCGCTGACCGTACGCGCCTTCAAACTCAAATTAGAGGACCGCTGCGAGGACTACGGCCAGGTCGCCGTCTATCAAGGGACCATCCCGGAATCTCCAAACGCCTTCGTCCTGGACGACCATCATTTATTCGAAAAAGGGCGGCCCGTTCCCGTCTGCGGCAATACGGCCGCGATGTTGGAGGAGACACGCTACGGGCCGCATTTCAAGATCATCGGCGACCGGTCGACGCATTACGGGTTGTTTGATTGCGGTGAGGGTAGGGGCATGGCGCGCCATGCCCCTACGTCGGGCGCATGTTGTTAAACCATCTCCTCATTTTCGCCAAATATCCCGAACCCGGGAAGGTCAAGACCCGGTTGGCGCGATCCGTCGGTCTTGAAAGGGCGGCGCTTCTTTACAAAGAGATGGCCGAGACCGTGGTTGTAAAAACCGCGCCAGTCAATGGCGAGTATGCGCGCACTCTTCATTTTGACCCCCCGGAGAAGAGCCGGGATTTCGAGGTCTGGTTTCCTTCCTTGGCGATCAAGCCCCAGTGCGCCGGGGATCTGGGCCTCAGGATGAAATCGGCGATCGAGGAATCCTTCCGGTCGGGGGCCGATCGCGTTGTTTTGATCGGGAGCGATTGCCCGGATCTCGATAGACCCTTGGTCTTGGAGTCCTTCCGAAAACTCGAGTCTTCGGATCTTGTGATCGGTCCGGCGACGGATGGAGGTTATTATCTGATCGGGATGAGCCGTAGGGGCTTGGCGCGCCAAGCCCCTGCATTATTCGACGGCGTTCTCTGGAGCACGGCGTCGGTCCTGCGCGAGACGCTGGAGAAGGCGGAGAAGATCGGCATTCCGTACGCGCTTCTCCCGACACTTTCCGATGTCGATGAAATCGCTTAAATTCATCCTTCTTCTCGTGCTCGTTCTCTCGGGTGTCGTCGCTTATTTCTTCACGCCCCTCCAGGGGATCCTGACTCCGGAGAAGCTGACCGCCTTCCTGCAATCGGCCCGTGAAACGTGGTGGGCGCCGGTGCTCGTGATCCTCGTTTACGGGATCGGTGGGGTGATTGCGCTCCCCGGCTCGGTCTTGAGCCTCGCCATTGGGGCGGTCTACGGGCTTATGCCGGGTTTTTTCTATAATCTGATCGCCGCGAATCTTGCCGCCTGGCTCGGTTTCTTCTCGGCCCGCACTCTGGGGAGGGGCTTTGTTGAGAGGTTTCTCGCCACGGGGAAATTAAAGGAATTCGATGACAAGGCGGCCGCACACGGATTCCGTTTCGTCTTCTATCTGAGGCTCGTTCCGATCTTTCCCTTCAATGCCGTCAACTTCGGAGCCGGTTTTTCAAAAATCCGATTCCGGGACTACGCCTTGGCGTCCCTCTTGGGCATGTTGCCGGGGACCTTCGTATACACTTACTTCGCCGCCTCGATCCTCTCGGGAGCCGTTGAGGCCAAAACGGAGGCGTATCTCCACCTGGCCGTCTCGGGGGTCCTCTTTGTCCTTCTCTCCCTGATTCCCGTTTTCTATCGGCGGCGCGGGCTTTAAGGCGTAGGGATGCGGGGCTCTTCGCCCATTGAGACGTCATTCACGGCGAGACATGATCCTCATCATGTCTCCGGTGGCGGTTCTCCGGGATAATTTCATCGATGCGGCTCGTTCTCATCAATCCCCGCCTGACCGAGAGTTTCTGGAGCTTCGCGTGGGAGAACCGCTATGTCACCCGCCAAGACAAGGCCATCATCCCCCCCATGGGTCTCGCCATCCTGGCGGCGTTGACCCCGAAGGATTGGGACGTCACCATCCTCGATGAGGACGTGGAGGAGATCGATTGGGACATTCAGGCGGACGTCGTCGGCGTCTGCGGCATGAATGTGCAATGGATGCGGCAGTGCGCCATCATCCGTCATTTTCGGGCCCGCGGCATCCACACCGTGGCCGGTGGATCCTACGCTTCTCTCGTTCCCGAACTCTATGCCGAAGTCGTCGATACCGTCATCGCGGGAGAGGCGGAGAGGACGTGGCCGCGGTTTTGTTCGGACTTTCAGCGAGGGAAACCGGGCAAGTTTTACCGGGAAACCGGGGAGGTCGATATGACGGCGTCTCCCCAGCCCCGCTACGACCTCTTGAAGCTGGACCGCTATCGAATGGCGGGCGTCCAGTATTCCCGCGGTTGTCCCTACGTTTGCGAGTTCTGCGAAATCATCGTCGTCCAGGGCCGCAAGCCGCGGACCAAGACGGTCGAGCAGGTGGGTCTTGAGCTCGATTTTCTGCGGAGGGCCGGGGTCAAAGACGTCTTCCTCGTCGACGACAACTTCATCGGCAGCATGAAAAGCGCCAAAACGCTGCTGTCCTACCTGGACGGCTACCAGCGGACGCACCGGTACCGCTTCCGCTTCGGCACGCAATGTTCCGTCAACATGACCGCGGATCTGGAATTGATGGGCCTTTTTCAAAGGGCGAACTTCGACTGGGTTTTTCTGGGGATCGAAACGCCGAATACCGAGAGCCTGAAAGAAGCCCGGAAAACCCAGAACCTGGGCGGCGACCTTCTGTCCGCGATTCGGACGGTCTACGCGTATGGAATGGATATCTATGCCGGCTTCATCGTCGGCTTCGACTCCGACGACAAGACCATCTTCGACCGTCAATTCGATTTCATCCTCCGGTCCGGCGTCGCGCTGACGCTCGTGGGCCTCTTGACGGCCCTCCCCGGAACCCCGCTCTTTGCGCGCCTACAGAAGGCGGGACGCCTCAGGGACATGCAAACGATGGATCCTTGGGCGCTTGCGACGAACGTGGTTCCTTTGCGGATGACCTACGAGGAACTGATCGAAGGATACAAGGATCTGATTTGGCGCCTCCTGGAGGATGAAACGGTCTACCGGCGGCTGGTCGCCAAACTCCGTTACTTCAAGAGGCCCGGCGCCCTTTCCCGGCTGAGCATTCGCGAGAAACTCTCTTACGGCTACCGCCTCTTGCGCTTCGGAATCCTTCCCGGGGGGCCGAAGCGTTTCTACTATTTTGTCCTCTCTTTGCTCCGGGAGCCGGGCCCGCGCCGGTGGTCCGTGGTCGTTGCGGACTGGATGACGGCCATCTCCTTTCAGACCCTTGTGAATCGGCACTTTCGCCGGTCCGAATGATCCGGAGAGCGTCACCACAAGCGAGATTGACTCCCGAGCGCGAATCGCCCATTCTGACTGTATGTCCGACCCCCTTGTCACCGCGGAATGGCTTCTGGAGCACGTGAACGACGCGAACGTGCGCGTCGTCGACTGCCGCTGGGTCTTGGGGGAGCCGGGCGTGGGCCGCAAACAGTACGAGGCCGGCCACATCCCCGGCGCCGCCCATTTGGACGTGGACACGCAGCTCTCCGGTGACCGGGGCCCCGGCCGTCACCCCCTGCCCGGACGCAGGAACTTCCAAAACGCCCTGTCGGACATCGGCATCGAGCGCGACATGCTCGTCGTGGCCTATGACGAGGGCAAAGGCATGCCCGCCGCGCGCCTCTGGTGGCTTCTCAATTACTACGGCCATGAGAACGTGTCCGTCCTGGACGGCGGCTGGAACGCGTGGCTCGCCAAGGGCGGTCCGGTCTCGACGGAGGCGCCCGAATTCCGCAAGACCGAGTTTGTCGGCCGCCCCCGCCGCAAGTGGGTGGTGGACAAGGACGTCGTCGATTCACTTCGCGACCATGGGGTCATTCTGTTGATCGACGCCCGCTCGGCCGAGCGTTTCCGGGGCGAGGTGGAATCGATCGATCCGAGGCCGGGCCACATCCCCGGGGCGGTGAATTTCCCCTATGCCCAGACGATCGACGCGGCGACGGGACTCTTCCGCAAGCCCGAAGAGCTCAAATTGGAATTTGAAAAAATCGGCGCCAAGAACGCCGAGCAGATCATCTGCTACTGCGGCTCCGGCATCTCGGCCTGCACCGAAATCCTCGCCTTGAAGCTTGCCGGTTACGACGCTCACCTGTATGAAGGTTCCTGGAGCGACTGGTCGCAGGATACGAACCTGTCCGCGTCCACGGCGTCCAAGTAACGATGGAACTGAACCCCCTCGAATCCGCCTACGCGCCGATCGGCGACCTCCTGAAGGGCCAGCCCTGGTGGTTTTCCGTCGCGATCTTCGCGGCGTACGTCGCCTTTCTTTTCGCCGTGCAATGGCTGGTCTTCCGTCTCCTCCGGCGCTGGACCGTGAAGAGGGCCAACCCCTGGTACGGTCTCGTCCTCGGGGCCCTCCAGAGCTCGATCCTTCTTTTCCTCGTATCCGGAATGGTGGGGATGGCGCCGGTCATCTTCCGGATGACCAAGGATTTGCGGAAGTTCGTCGGCAACCTGGCCGAACTGATCGCGATCCTCGCCTTCGCCGTTTTTTTCCAAAAACTCCTCTTGGCCGCCTACCGGCGTTGGGTAGCGAGGGACGAGGCGACGCGAACCCACTCGACCCTCATCCGCGTGCTCATCTCAATCGGGGTCTACTCGATCTTTCTCATGTTCTTCCTGCAGACGGCGGGGATCTCCATCACGCCCCTCATCGCCTCCCTGGGCGTGGGCAGCGTCGCGATCGCCTTCGCCTTGCAGGAGACGCTGTCCAGCCTTTTCGCCGGGTTCTACATCGTCGCGGACAGGCCCATCCGCGTGGGTGATTTCGTAAGGCTGGAGTCGGGCGAAGAAGGCTACGTCGAGTCCATCGGGTGGAGGAGCGTCCGTATCCGCATGATCCCCCACAATATTGTCATCGTCCCCAATTCGAAGCTCGCCGGCGGAATCGTCACCAACTACTCGATGCCGAACCGTGAGCTCTCGCTCATGGTCGACGTGGGCGTCGAGTACTCGAGCGATCTGGAAAAAGTGGAAAGGATTGCCCTCGAGACGGCCCGTCAGACCCTCCGCGAGGCCCCTGGAAGCGTGCCGGACTTTGAACCTCGCATTCGATGGAGCGGTTTCGGCGATTCCAGCATTGGATTCACGATCGTCCTTCGCGCCCGGGAGTTCATCGACCAGTACGAGGTGCGCAACGATTTCGTCAAGAGACTGCACCGCCGCTTTAACGAAGAGGGGGTCACGATTCCATTCCCCATCCGCACGCTCCATTGGCGGACGGGCTCCGAGCCTTCGCGCCTGAAGGGGGCATCTTGAATTTCCATTGGGTGGAGGAGGGTCCGAATCCGCTGTCTGCAGAACAATGCCCTGATCATCCTGAACTCAATCGCTACGAGGAGGAGGGCATCGCCATTCCGTTCCCCATCCGAACTATTTACAATCGTTCAAATTAGCCGAAAAACACGCGAGCGACGCGGAGGAGGGCGGGGTCCAGGCGCTTCGTGATGCCCGCCGCGTCCTCCAGGCGGATCGAGGCGATTTTTGTCCCGCGCAGGACCGCCATCCGGCCGAACTCCTTCTTGAGGACCATGTCGACCGCGGCCACGCCCAGGCGGGTGGCCAGGATGCGGTCGGCGGCGGTGGGTGCGCCGCCCCGCTGGATGTGCCCCAGGACGGTCACCCTCACCTCGGAGCCGGTGCGTTTCCGGATCTCGCGCGCCAAGACCTCGCCGATGCCGCCCAGTTTCACGTCGCCATATTCGTCATGTTGGACGGGCGTGCGGAGGACCTTGCTGCCCGGGAGCCGGATCCTCGCGTCTTCGGACACCACAAAGATGCTGTAGCCCCGCCCGCGCCGCGTGCGCGCCTTGATGATCTCCAAGAGTTCGGCGAAATCGAAGACTTCTTCGGGAACCAGGACCGCGTCCGCGCCTCCCCCGATCCCGGCGCAGGCCGCGATCCAGCCGGCGTGCCGGCCCATGACCTCCACGATCATCACGCGGTCGTGCGATTCGGCGGTGGTATGGAGTCGGTCGATGGCGTCCACGGCGACCTGGACCGCCGTGTCGAAGCCGATGGTCGCATCCGTCCCGAAGGTGTCGTTGTCGATGGTCTTGGGGATGACGACGATGGGGAGGCCCTTTGCCGACAACGCGGCCGCGATCTTGAGCGTCCCTTCGCCCCCCACGACGACGAGGGCGTTCAGCCGGGCCTTTCGATAATTCTCCAGACACCGCTTGAGGCCGTTCGGGACCTTGAAGGGATTGACGCGGGAGCTCCCCAGGATCGTCCCGCCGAGGGAGAGGAGTCCGGAGGTGTCGGAGAGGCTCAAGGGTCGGTAGGATCTTTCAAGTAGCCCCTTCCACCCGGAAAGGACGCCGACGACCTTGTGGCCTTTCCGTTCGGCCGCCCGGACGACGGCGCGGATCGCGGCGTTCAAGCCCGAACAGTCCCCGCCTCCCGTCATGACGCCGATCTTCACAGGTTACTTGTATCACATCCGGCCAGGGACTTTAAGGCACACTTGAGTCCTTGGGACTCGGGTCCGAAACGTCGGGTACGCCGTCTCCGTCGTCGTCGTCGTCGCAGACGTCCCCTTCGGAATCGCCGTCGGTATTCAGCTGATCGGGATTCGGGACGCCGGGACAGTTGTCCAGCCCGTCGTCCTCCGCCACCCCGTCCCCGTCGTAATCCGACGCGCGGACGGAAGGAGAGGCGACCGACAGGCCCAAAACCAGAGTCAAGATGAGTCCGAGTGTTTTCATTGTCCCTCTCCTCCTGTCTGTTTTCCATTACGTCCTAAGCAAAGCTTAGGGCGCAACGTGCCGCGGTAGGCGGCATTATTGAATGCCGGGTACGCAGGTCCCGTTGATTCCCGTTGATCCCAACGCCATGGTTCCACTGATCGTGCACATATTGTCCACCTCGAAGGAGTGCGCCGGCCACAGCGTGAAGCTGCCCGTGACGATCTCCGATGTCGCCGCGGTGATGTCGCCGCGGTCGTCAAAATGGCCGTTGACGTGGATTGTTACGCTGCCGGCGGGATCGCTGGAGGTGCCGATCTTATCGGTGGGCCGGAGTTCCGCCGAGCCGCTCGAGAGGAGGGTGACCACTGCGGCCCCCGCAATATCCCCCCTCAGGATCAGGCTGTCCGCCGCCTGCATGAAGACCTCGCCGGCCTTCATCAACGAGGCGGGTTTCATCTCGACGTCGTTCCCGCACAGACCGACGCTCGCCACGCTCGAGTTCACGTCCCCGCGATAGATCA
This sequence comes from bacterium, assembly GCA_035454885.1. Lineage (NCBI taxonomy): Bacteria > bacterium. The sequence continues at coordinate 2,210 of DATIGE010000033.1, read as the reverse complement.
CCGAGGGGCTCTCCACGACGACCGACAGGGTGACCTTCGAGGCCGGTTTCACCTCCACCGACCGGCCGGCCCGGAGGGTGATCGTCTTGTTTTCTCCGGAATAGATGTCGTTCCTCTGCAGGATCTCGCTCGCGATCACGGTCATATTCCCCATGTTGTGGAACGTCGCCTGTGGATTCAACTCGACGCGGCAGTTGGTGACGATCGTCGTGTCCGCCCCGGCGAAGTCGTACTTTCCGGATCCGACGTTGTTCTTGTGCTTCAGCACCAGGAGGTTGGTCGTTCTGGTTCCGGCGAGCCAGGTATTGAGCTCGGCCATGCTCTGGACCTTGGTCGTTGCCGGACACGTGGTATTCGGGAGCCCGCTGAAATCCATGGAGCACAGGGCGTTGACCTCGCAAGCGTCGCCGATGCCGTTGCCGTCGCTGTCCTGTTGATCCGGATTGGGCGTCGTCGGACAGTTGTCCTCGTCGCCGCAGACGAAGTCGCCGTCGCTGTCGTTATCCGGGTCGTTCACGCAGTCATCCTCGGCATCACAGATTCCGTCTCCGTCCGTATCCGGCAGGGGCGTGTGGCTGACGCCCGTTGACGGGTCGCAGGCATCCACGGTGCACGCATCACCGTCGTTGATCTCGACCGGCGTATGGTGGACCCCGCTGGATGGATTGCAGCTGTCGACCGTGCAAGCATCGCCGTCGTCGGTGTCGACCGGCGTATGGCTGACGCCCGTCAGCGAGTCACAGGCGTCGGTGGTGCAGGCGTCGGTGTCGTCGATATTCACCGGGTCATGGCTGATGGCGCCCGTCAGGGGATCGCAGAGGTCGACCGTGCAGGCGTCGCCGTCGTCGGTCAAGACCGGCGTGTGGGTCACGGCCCCCGTCTCGGGGTTGCACTCGTCGATCGTGCACGCGTCGCCGTCAAAGATCGGAACCTCGACGTGGGAGATTGTACCGGTTTCCGGATCGCAACTGTCGGTCGTGCAGGCGTTATCGTCGTCCGTGGAAACCGGCGCGTTGAAGCATCCGGAGGACGGATCGCAAGTATCCGTCGTGCAAAGGTCGTTGTCGCCGCATTCCGGCGGAGTGCCCGGGTCGCACGAGTCGGTGGATTCGTTACAGGTCTCGGTGCCATTGCAGAAGTTGCCGTCGTCGCAGGCGGGGGCAGTGCCCGGGTCGCACGAGTCTGTGGCCTCGTTACAGGTCTCGGTTCCGTTGCAGAAGAGGCCGTCATCGCAGGCGGGGGCAGTGCCCGGGTCACAGGCACCGACGGCACTATTACAGGTCTCTGTTCCGTTGCAGAAGTTACCGTCGTCGCACGAGGCGTCTGCTCCATCGTCCGTCATCCCGTCGCAGTCGTTATCGAGGCCGTCGCAAACTTCGGCGGTCGGCGTCCCGGCGGTACAGGAATCTTGAACGGACCCGGCAACGCAGGAAGTATTTCCCGTCGCCGCACATTCACCGACACCACAAGAAGTTGGTGTGGAGACAAAGTCTTCGTCTGCTGAGCCGTCGCAGTCGTTGTCCAAGCCGTCACAGGTGGCGTCATCAGCCGCGGGTGTACCCGCAGTGCAGGAGTCTTGGACGGTTCCGCCAACACAAGAAGTGGTTCCCGTAGCCGCGCATTCACCAACCCCGCAGGAGGTGGGTGTTGGGGCGAAGTCTTCATCGACCGACCCGTCACAATCGTTGTCGAGCCCATCACAGGTGGCATCATCAGCCGCCGGAGTTCCCGCGGTGCAGGAGTCTTGGACCGAGCCACCGACACAGGAGGTCACGCCGGTTGCGGCGCAGGCCCCGGTGCCGCAAGAGGTCGGTGTTGAGGTGTAGTCTTCGTCGACCGATCCGTCGCAATCGTTGTCCAAACCGTCGCAGGTGGCGTCATCGGCCGCCGGAGTTCCCGCAGTACAGGAGTCTTGGACGGTTCCGCCGACGCAGGAGGTGGTTCCGGTGGCCGAGCATTCTCCGACGCCGCAGGAGGTGGCGGTCGAGACGTAATCCTCATCGGAGGTGCCGTCGCAGTCATCGTCGATGCCATCGCAGGTGGCATCATCAGCAGCCGGTGTTCCCGCGGTGCAGGAGTCCTGGACGGTTCCGCCGACGCAGGAGGTGGCGCCGGTGGCAGCGCATTCGCCGATACCACAGGAGGTGGGTGTTGAGGCGAAGTCTTCGTCTACTGAACCATCGCAGTCGTCATCGACGCCATCGCAGGTG
>DATIGE010000032.1 GCA_035454885.1 bacterium | reverse complement strand
ACTATGAGGAAGGCGTCGCCGGCGATCTGTCCGCCTATCTCCTCGATGATCGCCTTCATCTGCGGAACGTCCGCGACTACCTCCTCATGCGCGGCTGGCTCCAGGGCGTCATCGAATGCCTGCGCCGCCGTCCCGACTGGGGGGGCCGCGAACAGGCCAAGATCCTCGCCGGGAATTTTTCCTCCATCATCCTCAGGGCCCTCCACAACGCCGACGTCGGCTATGCCGCGAAGGCGGTCTCCGTTCTCCCTCGCATGATCGCCCGCCTCGACCAGGCCGCGAGACGCCTGGCCGCGAGCGAACCCGAGGCCGCGCACTTCCTGCGCAAGAACCGCTCCACCATCCTCACGCGCGCCCTCCACAGCGGCTACCTCGATTACGCCGAACAGGCGGCGGAAGGGCTTCCTCGCGTCCTCAAGGAACTGAATCAAGAAATTTCCCGCCTCGAAACGTCCTCGCCCGAAGACGCGCGCCGTCTCCGCGACAACACGGCCGCCGCCGTCTACCGCGCGCTTACGAATGGAAAGTTTGATCTTCTTTAAGACCGGTGTAGGGGCGTGATTCATCACGCCCATGATTCATCCCATGATTCATCACGCCCAAAACGGGGCGCAATGAATTGCGCCCCTACATGTTTTCGGGATCGTTTCCCCAATTTTTGGGATTATCCCGGATATAACGCCGCACCCGTTCCAATTCGCCGTTCACCCGAATGATTCTTTCGTAATAATTCCTCTGCCAAATGGGGATGGATGAATCAATGCGATGGACTTCGCGGGTTGCGATCGCCTTAAAATGTCGAATGACCTCGCCCAACGTCGGGGCTCGATTCCCGGGCGCCATCAATGGCGCCCCGACAAGACGAATAATCCCGTGAAGATGGTTAGGCATGACGACAAATTCATCCAACTGCGCATTGGGAAATTTGTTCGGCAATTCTTGCCAGCAATCGCGGACGACGCGACCTATAGGGCTGATTTTTAAACTCCCGTCGACGACATCTCCAAGGAGATGAAACCTATTCCACGTGCAGATCGTTACAAAATAGGCACGCGGCGTCCGATAATCGAACCCTTGGAGGCGGATGGAACGGCGCGCGTGCCGGAAGGAGTCGCAACGCACGCCTTATTGTCGGCACACCCGCATCATCAAGTTGTTTCGCCAATGTAGGGGCGCAATTCATTGCGCCCCCACTTGAATCGTCTGTAAACATCGCGTCCGCGATTTTTTCCAACCCGCAAGTTTCTTCCAATCCGTAGAATAGTGCCTCTCCGAGCGACTTCCCCCGCAATGTTTTGCTTTCCCGCCCGAACATAAAATTAGCGGCGCGCGCTCATTCACGGAATTTTTTGAGACGCGAACCTAGGACCTAAATCATTATTTGGGAGGATCGACATGAGCATCACCATCACCGTCGGCAACAAGCCCCACACGATCGAAGGCGACGGCGCGATCGACACGAGAGAAGAAGCGGAAGCGGCGCTGACGTTCCTTCCGGACGGCAGCAAGGACTCGGTGGTCGCTGGCGGCAACACTTATACCCGCGATCAGCTGGTCGCGATCCGGGACGGGGCCAATGGCGGCGAGGTCCAAGGGGAAGGGCTCTCCCATGGCGCGGCCATCGAGGTTCACGGCACGTCGGATCGGGGAGACGTCGGCCACGGGGAAGCGAGTCTCCGTCCGAGCTACCGGCTGGGAGTTCCCCTGAAGAGAGGCGACGGCCTCCGGCTCCACCTGGACGGCGTCGCCGGCGTCGACTTCGCAAAGGCCGGGCGCGATTTCACCACGCCCGGCGGTGACGGCGTCGAATCGGGCTATACGAGCGTCTCGGCAGTCGTGGGCGCGGATCTCCGCCTCACCCCGCCCATCCTGAATCATCGCCTGTGGGCGGCCATCGGCGTGCGGGGCTTGGTCGGCGGATTCGGAACCGAAGACAGCGAAATGGTCTCGCTCCCGCCGTCGTGCACGCCGGACCAGTTCGGGCGCACCGAATGCGATCCCGCGGGACCGCGCTCGGGCAACGCCGGAACGAAAGGACTCTGGAACCCGCGCGTCCATAACGCGCGCGGCACGTCGGGAACGGTCTTAGGAGTTGAAGTTCCCGTGACTGTCGGCGTCACCGCCGCGCGCGGGACGTGGGGGTCGTTGGACGTTTTCGGCGGCCCGAAATGGAGCTACCGGACCCTCTCCCCCAAGGACGGGGACGGCATCGACTTCGGCGCCTTCGGCGGATTCATCGGCGTCGCCGGACGGTTCGGCGGGGCGGATTCCGCCGTTCCCGCAAAACCCGCACCGGTCGCGAAGGCCGTCACGCCTCCGGCGCCCAAGCCTCCCGCGGACAAGGACGGGGACGGCGTTCCGGACGCCGAGGACAAGTGCCCGGACGTGAAGGGCACCAAGGAAAACAAGGGCTGCCCGGCCTTTGATGCGAGCGTGACCTCCTCCCCCGTCGCGGTCAAGGCACAGGAGAAGTTCCCGGTAGGCGTCAAGGTCGGATCCGCCTCCAAGGTCCGGGTCGCTTTCAAGGATGAGGCGGGAACGGTCAACAACAGCAATTCGGTTCTGGTGGACGAGGGCAATTCCAATTCCGAGTTCAGCGTCCCCGCGGAACTTAAATCCGGAAAGTACAAGCTCGTCGTGACGTTCGAAGACGTCGCGACACACGTGAAAAAAGTCGAGGAGAAGGACATCGTCATCGTCGAAAATGTCACGGGCGACATGCCGGCAACCTTCCCTCCGAATCAGAAACCCTTCATCAAGGATCTCAAAGTCTCGGGCATGGAAAAGTTGGAGGGTGTCACTTACGAAATTGAAGGCATCGAGATCAAAGACGGAAAATCGGTCGGTGTCGCGAAGAGCCCTCAACCTTTGACCATCGAAGAAAAGAAGGGGACGGAGGTCATCTTTCAGAATGCCCCCGAAAAGAAGGGCTGGAGAAAGGACGTCAAGTACGTCGTCACCTTCAAGAATAAGGAAGGCCAAGTGGTCCTGGTCAAGACATTCGAGGTCGGCCAGGCCGCGGCGGGCAAGGGCGGCGGGAGAAAGCGTCTGTAAACGAATTAAGGAGAAACGATCATGTCCAACCCAGCATTTGACGCGGCGATGCTTCTGCGTGGTCTCCGGGCGATGGATGCCGCCTTGGGCGAGGGTTACAACGTCGCCTCTCACACCTGCATCCCCGCCCCCGTCGTCTATTCGAGCGCCTTTCCCGAGGCGGGCATCGATTTCAGCAAGTACCAGGGGGTCGAGGGACTCAAGGGCACCTGGCGGGGCTGGATGTATGAAGACGGCGGCAAAGGCCAGCTCAAGGGCAACGTTCACCCGGACATCGAGGAGACCGCTGTCGAGGCCTTCGGCATCCTGGAGAAATGCGACAAGTCCAAAGACGGGCACCTCACAAAGCCGGAATGGGAGACCTGCCAACGAGGGAGATCGGCCGAGGATCAGCTGTGGGACCTGGAATTCCTGACCGCACTCTACAACGTAACCGGCAAGATGTTGATCCTCGAAAAGAACGAGCCCCTGAATCCCGCAAATCCCGACACCTACCCCGAACTGATTCAGGCCCGCGCGGACGCTCAGAAGACGATCGCCGGCAAAGACGCCCAAATTTCGGAGAAGGACGGAAGGATCTCGATCTTGAAGACGGATCTCGGCAAGGTGCGGGACGAGGCCGCGCTCTATCAGAAGATCTCCTATGGCCTCGGCAGCAGCCTCGGCCTGGTGGCCCTGATCTTCGGGATTCGAGCGCTCTGGAGAGGCCGCTCACGCCCCGTTCCCCCGGAGGACAAACCGGCGGTGATCCAACGCTATGGGCTCCCCCAGCATCCCGAAACGAAGCCCCGCGTCGTGAGCGACACCACGGAGACAAAGCCGGCCCCTGAAAAGCCGGAACCCAGGGTCGTGAAGGACACCGCCGGCGCAAAGACGGTCGTCGTGGCGGACGACATCGCCGATGCCCTTAAAGAGATCGACGGCTCCAAGTCCCCCGCGGACGGAGTGCGGCCGAGCGGCCCTCCCGTCTCGGGCGACGTGACCGAGGAGAACGTCATCATCACGGGGGATCACGCGGCGCCCGTCTCCGGCGTCGACGCGCACGTCATCCGGTCTCAAATCCTCCTCACCTACCGCCACATGATGTCCCAGGCCGCCCGCGAGGCCCTCCTCAACGGTCAGCCGCTCCCGACGGACGACAAGGAACTGGTCAACAGCGAATTCATGAAGGAGCTGACTCAGATGGTCGACCGGGTGACGGCGGACTATTACAGCTCGGATCCCAAATCCCTGGAAGACATGTGGAGGACCCAACTCGACGACCGCGGCTACATCGTCCGGCGCGGGGTTCCCCAGAGGCTCCTTCTCAGTTCCTGCGGCAGGTTCATGGAAGAGGACGCGGCCAAGGCCCAGTCACCCTTCGCGGGGGGCCGGGGCGCGACGATCCGCGTCGAGGCCGAGCGGCGCGCGGGCGAGACCGACTTTTTCGAGAAGGGCATGCGCGAATGGATGCGCCACATCGGGCGAAAGTAGATTTCTCATTATAGGAAATCTTGGAAATTCCTATTAGCAGAAATAGCGCTTCCTTTTCAGAGATACAAGAATAATAAGTAAATAATATCAGTATCTTACAAGTCAGGACCTCAGGCATCCATGTTGCATTTCTTGTCGGATATGCTGGATCGAGACAAGGTATTGGACGCCTTTCGCCAGGCCTTGGCCGTGCTTCGCCGGGAGAGGCCTTCCGAGGGGGTCAGTCCCCGGATCGTGGGCCTTCGTGCGCATGGGATCTACTGCGCGGCCTTGGGACCGGGCGAGAAGAGGCCCTCCTCCGAGACGTTCCGTAAATTCGCCACCGGCCAGCTCCCCCTCCCCGAGGTCGTCGAACTCCTCCTGAAGGCCGGCGTTCGCCCCACCCTGCCCCAGCGCCTGGACCGGCGGCGACTCCGTTCGGTTTTCGAGCAGGCGATTCAAAGGCTGGAGAGCCGCCTTCTCAAGGGTCAGGCGCGGCCCCGCCAGATCGTCCGGCGCGCCTACGAGCTCTATACCCGCGACGCCGACGAAAACGCGCCGCGGCCGTCGCACCGCACCTTTGAAGGGCTCGTCTACGGCAAGACGGCGGACACGGAAATTCTTTCACTCATCGAATCGGCGCTGATCAAAAAGAAAGGGCTGGCCGGGCATGGACCGAACTGACAAGCGCGGACACGCCGACAACATCCTCGCCCAGATCCGATCCTGCCTGGACGCGGCCACGAGCCGGCCGGGCCTGGTCAAGGCCAGCGTCTACCAGACCGAGGGGTATTTGAGAGGGCTCCAGGGTCTGGCGTGGGAGACCCCGGCCTCCGCGACGCCCTCCGAGGGAGACCCCGCCGCGGTGTTCTTGCACGACGTCCGCCACGGCAAGACCGCCCTCCGCGGCCGGCTCAAGAAGGGTTCCACATCGTCCCTCAAGACGTTCCTCCTCGGGTTGTGCGAGACGTTTCCCGAGGCGAAGGACAAGCCGTTCTCGATGGCCTTGGCGCGGCTTTGGGTCCGCTGGAGCGCCGATCGGGAGGACTCCCCTCTCGAGATCGGGCAGCGCATCGGACGCCTTCTCAAACAGGAATACGAAGAAGGCGTCGCCGGCGATCTCTCCCCTTACCTTCTCGACGACCGCCTCCACCTGCGCAACGTCCGCGATTATCTCCACATGCGCGGGTGGCTTCAGGGCACCATCGAATTCCTGCGGCGCCAACCCGACTGGGCCAGCCGCGAAAGGGCCGGGATTCTCGCCGGAAATTTCTCGTCGATCGTCCTCCGGTCCCTCCACAATGCCTGCGTCGGCTATGCCTCCGACGTGGTCTCGCATCTGCCCCATATGATCTCCCGGCTCGATGAGGCCACGAAAGGGCTCGAGGCCACGGAACCGGAAGCGGCGCATTTCCTGCGCAAGAACCGGTCCACCATCCTCACGCGCGCCCTCCACAGCGGGTATCTCGATTACGCCGGCCAGGCGGCCGAGGAACTCCCCCGCGCCCTCGAACGTTTGCATCAGAAGATCTCCCGCCTCGAAGCGTCCTCTCCCGAAGACGCGCGCGAACTTCGCGCCAACCTCCCCTCGTCCATTTATCGCGCCCTCACCAACGGCGATTTCGAATCGCTCGTTTAAGAATTACCCATTCAGGGAATTCCGCTCTGGGCGCGGCTTTCCGCGCAATGTTTCGTTCTCCCGACCGAACATTATTTCAGCGACGCACAATCGCGCAGAGACAATTTTCTATTTAGGAGGAATCGTCATGGCAGACAAAATCAACAACGTCGGCGGCGACACGACGGCGGCAAGCGGCATGGCGAACGGTGTCGCGCTCGAGGGCTATTACGCCGGAGGCGCCGGCGAAAAAGGACACAGCGGCGAAGGAGTCCGATTGTCGTGGGTCCCAAGCTGGCTCCTCGGCGGCGATCAGCACACCCTGCACCTCGGACTTCCGGTCGGCCTCGACGTCGGCCACTTCAACAAGGATTACACCCTTCCGGGCGGCGGAGACGCCAACTCGGCGTTCACGCGCTACGGGCTCCGCGTCGCCCCTTCCTTGAACTGGATCCCGCCTTGGCTGGATCGGCGATTCTCGCTGGGCGTCGGCTTCGGTCTTGGAGTCGGAGGATTCTCAACGGCGGACAGCGACACGGTCTCCCTCCCGCCTACCTGCACGCCCGGCGATTTCGGCCGCTCGGAATGCGAGCCCTCGGCGGGACCGCGCACGGGCAACGCCGGTTCGTCGGGACTCCTGTTCCCCAGACGCGGTTCCTCCCGGGGCGCCAATGGCGCCTATCTGGACTTTGGGTTCCCCCTCACCGCCGGGATCACGTTCGCCCGCGGCGATTGGGGCAAGATCGGCGGCTTCGCCACCTTTGAGCCGGGCCATACGCACCTGATGCCCACGGACGGAGGCGCCTTCGGTTTCACGAGATGGATGGGCCTTCTGGGCATCCAAGCCTCCTTCGGCGGCAGCGCGGTCGAAAAACCGCGCCGCACCGAAAACCCGACGCCGCCGCCTGCCGCGCCCGACCGCGCCCCCGCGGTCACGCACACGGCCGGAGAGGCGCTGACTTTGGCCGACGACGCCGCCGTCCGCAAATTCGCGGGTCTCGGCCCCGACGCCAAGATCCTGGGCGTTCAATTCGACAACCTGCCCGAAGACACCTCGGCCCCGTACGAGATCCCGGCCTCGGCCATGACGGTCGGCGCCCACGAGATCAAGATCCGCTACCGCAATCCGAAGGACACGGCGGACCGGATCAAGATCGTCCCCTTGACGGTCGGCGAGCCCGCCAAGGTCAGCGACAACGGGGCCAGCTACGGCGCCGTCCTCAACATGCCCGCGACGGCCGTCCGGCTCGCGCCGGACGTGGTGGGCGGAGCGCCGGTCGAGCGGCCGGTCCCGGTCGGCAACGTCCAGACGACGGCCGACTTCCCGGCGAACTCGAACTACCAGCTCTACGTGGACGGAAATCCGGTCGGCAAACCCCAGGCCCTGCCCGCGGACCGCAACACGCCGCTCGCGTTGCCGGCAACGGTCGCGAACGGACCCCATCAGGTCCAGCTCCGCGTGATGCGCCCGAACCAGCCGACGATCATCTACCCGACGGTGAACGTGGCGGTGGGTCCGGCGACGGTAACGCTCAGCAAGGCGGAACCCCAACCCCGGCCGCCTGAGCCCGTGTACAGCTACACGACGGCGTCGCTCATCGTCGACATGGACTCCAGCGGCGAGGCCAAGGAGGTCCGCATCCGGACGTCGGCGAACAAGGTGCTCTGGTCCGGCGGCCTGAACAAGGGAGCGAACAGCGTCACCCTCATCGAAAAGGGCGGGGCGCGCGAAAACTACAGCGGCACCCTCATCATCGAGCAGAAGAACGGAGCCGACTGGGTCAAGATCGGCGAAACCCGCTCCGTGGAAATCAAGAAGCCCGGCGGGGGCGGCGGCGGTGGCGGCGGCGGCGGCAAGGTGCCCACGCTCGGGGGCAAGAAAGGCAAATAACAGCCGGTGACTGGTCCGCACTTTTGGAGGTTCCCATGTCCTGTCCTGAAATCTCTGCCGGCAAGCTCGGCAATGTTAAATCGCTGGAAGACGCCTACCGGGCCCTCGCGATCCTGCGTCCGAAGAACGGCGCCGGAGAACAACCCCCCCGCCTGGTCCTTCCCGAGGGCTACGACGCAAAGGAGTTCAATTACCTGGTCGGAACGGATAGCCAGACGTTCAACATCGCGCCTCTGTATGCCAACGGCTCCGAGAAGTTGAATTGCCTGCTCAAGGCCCTGGGCTACAACGCCGACCGGGCCCGCAAGATCGACGAGGAGGCCGGCGCCACGAAGGACGACCAGGCCTACGAACAATACATGGCCAACCTGACACCTCAGGACGCGCTGACATACAATCTTTACCGGACGCTCGACGTCGTGGACTATTTCCGGAAAGACGCCGTCCCGGGCAAGGAGGAAGCCGGCGGCAACACCGACGGAAACCCCGACCAGATCTCGACGAAGGAGCTCGACACCTGGGCCTGGGCCGCGTCGAAAAAGGACGAGAAGGAATTTTTCAAACAGGGAGGCGACGTCGTCGCGCGTCTGCACGCGCTCTTGGGCATCGCCGCCTATTTGGACGCCCATCCGACAGAGCCGGACGCAGGAGTTTCCGATTCGGGCCCCAAGGTCGTCCTCTCGACCGTCCCTTCGAACAGCGCGGCCGCCGCCTGCCCATCGGCGCCGGCTTCCGAAAAGAAGGAAGAACCGAAGAACCCCCCTTCCCCGGGCGGCATCCTGTCCCTGGTCCTCGGCGCGGCCGCCCTGGCGAGCATCGTCACTTATGCCGTGATGAAAAACCGCGGTCAGAAGACGCCCCTCGATCCGACTCCGGACGCGGGCGGTTCGAAAAAGCCGGCCTCAAAACCGCGTGTCGTAGACGACACCACCGAAGCGCCCAAGACCGCCGCCGAAAAAACGGCTCCCCGCGTCGTGAGCGACACGACGGGTGAGGCAAAGGCCCCGGCCGCAGGCGCGAAGACCGTCGCCGTGGCCGATGACATCGCCAGCGCCTTGTCCGAGATCGACCGCAACGTCTCCCCCGCGGGCGGAGCGCGGCCGAGCGGCGCCCCCCTCTCCGGCGGCGTGACCCCCGAGAACGTCATCATCCATGGCGACAAGGGCGAGGCCGTCTCGGGCGTGGACCCGGCCGTCATCCGGTCTCAAATCGTCCTGACGTACCGCCACTTTTTGTCCCAAGCGGCCCGCGAGGCCCTCGTCAGCGGAAAGCCCTTGCCCGCGGACGCCGAATTGGTCCACAGCGCCTACACCGAACGGCTGAACGAGATGGTCGACGCGGTCACGAGCGCCTATCACAAGATGGGTCCGGACGACCTGGCCGAGATGTGGAAGATGCAGCGCGAGGACCGCGGCTACATCACGCGCCGGGGCGTCCCGCAGCGCCTCCTGATGAGCGCGTGCGGCGAATTCATCGATGCCGACGCGGCCCGGGCCCATTCGCCCTTCGCGGGCGGCATGGGCGCCGAGATCCGCACCGAGGCCGAGCGCCGCGCGGGTGAAACCGACTTTTTCGAGAAGGGCATGCGGGAATTCCTCAAGGACCCGGCCCGGCTCGGTCGCTAAACGCCCGGATGTTCATCTTGTAACTTTCCGGTCACAAGATGACTCCCTTCCGTGTGCACTCCCGCGCGCATTCCTTTAAAATCACTGGGTATTTTGGATGGCATTGCCCTTGCTCTTTATGCTATCCATGCTGGACCGAAAAAGGATCGTGGCCTCATTTGAACAGGCTCTCGTCGCACTCAAGGCGGGCCCGCGGAAGGACTCTTTGAGCCCGCGCGCCGTGGCCGTTCGCGCGCATGAGATCTACCGGTCGGGAGCGGCGCCGGGCGAAAACCCGTCGTCGTGGGAGACCTTCCGCCGTTTCACCGCGGGCCGTCTCGCCATTCCGGAGGTCGTCGAACTCTTGAACGCCGCCGGCATCCGCTCCGCGGCGCGGGCGCGCCTGGATCGACAAAAACTGCGGCACGTTTTTGAGGAAGCCATCCAGAGGATGGAGGCCCGCCTCGTCAAAGGCCAGGCGAAACCCCTTCAGATCGCCCGCCGCGCCTACGCCATCTATACCCAAGACGCGGCCGATCACCTGACGCAGCCCTCGCACCACACCTTTGAACGATTGATCTACGGCAAGACCGCCGACCCGGAGATCCTGACGCTCATCGAGTCCGCCTCCAAACGGAAGGACGATTCCCGATGAGCCGGAAGACCCCCATCGACGACATCCTCACCCAGATCCGCTCCTGCCTGGACGCGGCCACGAGCCGGCCCGGGCTCGTGAAGGCGAGCGTCACCCAGACCGAAGGCTATTTGAGGGGACTTCAAGGATTGCCATGGGAACCTCCTGCGGCGAAGGCGCCGTCGCCGGACGATCCGGCCTCCCTCTTTCTCCACGACATCCGGAACGGATCGGTCGCCCTCCGCGGGCGGATCAAAAACGGTTCCGCAGCGTCCCTCAAGACGTTCCTCAAAGGGTTTTTCGAGTCGTTTCCCGAATCCGCCGAAAAACCGTTCACGCGGGCGCTCGGGAGGCTTTGGGTCCGCTGGGGAGGTGAGAGAGACGACGGATGCCTTGCGACGGCCCGGCGTCTCGGTCAATTGTTGAAGCAGGAATACGAAGAAGGCGTGGCCGGCGAACTCTCCGCCTATATCCTCGACGACAGGCTCCACTTGAGAAACGTGCGCGACTATCTCCGCATGCGCGGTTGGCTGACGGGCGCCATCGAGTGTCTCCGCCGCCGCCCCGACTGGGAAGGCCGCGAGCAGGCGGACATTCTCGCGGCGAACTTCTCGTCCATCGTCCTGCGCGCCCTGCATAACGCGAACGTGGATTACGCCGCCGAGGCCGTCGCAAAACTCCCCGCGATGATTCGCGATCTGGACCGGGCGATCGGGCGCCTCGCCGCGAAGAATCCCGAGGCCGCGCACTTCCTCCGCAACAACCGCCTGACGATCCTCACGCACGCCCTCCACAGCGGCTACCTCGACTACGGAGACCGCGCCGTTCAAGAACTGCCGTCCCTCTTGAAGACATTAAACGAAAAGATCGGCCGACTCGAACTCTCGTCCCCCGAATCCGCCCGAACCCTCCGGGACAATCTCCCCGCCGCCATCTACCGCGCCTTGACCACAGGGCTATTCCAGAAAATCACGAATCCTTAGCCCAGTACCGACGCACTCTGCGATTTAAGGTCTCGTCGGTAACGGCAAGATCGAGTCGCTTGATTAGAAGAAGATTTTCCGCCATTTCCAAAACTTCCCAATCCGAAAAAATTTCCCATTCTCATAAAACGCGCGCCCAGAGCGGCTTTCCGCGCAATGTTTTGACCGCCTGACCGAACATAAATTCAGCGGCGCGCATTCACTCTCAGAAATTTTTGCGGCGCTAGCGGCGAAGACACTTAACCGGCAACTTTTTAGGAGGGATCGTCATGAGCATCACCATCACCGTCCGACCCAAGGACGCGGCTTCCGGCGGAAAGGACCAAACGATCGAGGGCGACGGCGCGATCGACACCAAAGAGGAAGCGGAAGCGGCCTTGACCTACCTCCCCGAAGGCAGCACGGACACGGTGGTCGCGGGCAAGGACACCTACACGCGCGAGAAGTTGATCGAGATCCGCGACGGCAAGAAGGACGCCCCCAAGGACGGCGGAGGCGTCAACGACGGCGTGAACCACGGCATCGCCCTCAAAGGAAACGGCTACGGCGGCGTGAGCGATCCCGCCCACGGCGGCGGCGGCTTCAGCCTGACCTACGTCCCCGGCATTCCTCTTCTCACCGGAGACACCCGCCTGTTCCTCGACCCGTCATTCGGCTTCCGTTTGAACAGCGGCTCCATGGACTACCAGCTCCCCGGGGGAGGCGAAGCCAGTTCCAGCTTCCTCAGTTACGGCGCGACCCTGGGCGCGGCCCTTCGCCTCGTCCCTCCCGTTTTGGATCATCGCCTTTGGGCGGGCCTCGGTGTCGATTTCGGGATCGCGGGATTTTCCTCCCCGGACAGCGAGATGGTCTCCCTCCCGCCTTCCTGCACGCCGGGCGATTTCGGCCGCGGCGAGTGCGAACCGGGCGCGGGACCGCGTTCGGGCAACGCGGGAACAAAAGGTCTCTTTAACCCGCGCGTCGGCAACTCCCGCGGCGCCTCGGGCGTCGCCCTGGATTTTGACATCCCCCTCACGGTCGGCGTCGACATCGCACGCGGCGACTGGGGCAACCTGGGCCTCTTCGCCCAGTTCATCCCGGGCGTGACCGGCGTGCTGCCAGGCGACGGCGACGGCTTCAGCTTCTGGAGAGTGGGCGGCGGCGGCGGGGTCGCGGTCCGCTTCGGCGGCAGCGCGGTCGAGAAAAAACCCGCCGCGGACGTGAAGCCCAAGAAGGCCGACGGCGAGAAGCCCGTCGAGATCAAGGGCGCCACGATCGACGCCACGGTTAGCGCCGCCGACGACGCGCAGCAGTTCACGGTGAAATTCAATCCCCCCGTCACCGGCGAGGTGAAGGGGGCCTCCATCGTCGACGCCAAGGGCAAGAAGGTGACGGACGCCGACGTCGATCCCACCAAGCTGAACCAGACCGGCGAAGTGGTCGTGAAACCCAAGACGGCGCTGACGGCCGGCGAATACACCGTCGTCATCGAGATGACGGTCGACGGCAAACCCGCGGTCGCCAAGGCGGCGCTGAAGGTCGCCGGCGACTTCAAGGTCGCCGACTTCGCGACGAGCCTCAGGGGCGACGTGCAGCAGGGCGCCTCCTACTCGGTCGAGCAGAAGCTGAGTTCGGAGGCCACGCTCACAGTCGTCTACGTTAAGAAGACGGACACCGGACGCCGCGGCGCCATCGCCGGCAAGGACGACACGGTCGGCAAGATGAGCTCGGGCACCAACAAACGCGAGAACCTGCCGGTCAAGCCGGACCTTCCCGCGGGCGAGTACTTCGTCGACTTCGTCTACGAGAAGGACGGCGTCAAGGTGGTCCGGACGACCTCGATCAAGGTCGCCGAAAAACCCAAGACGGTCGAGGCCGCGTCCCTCCGCAAGACCGGAAGCAACCCGTACCTCGGCGACGGCCTGTCGGTCTGGGTCACGCTGGAGAGGGAAGCCCTGGAAGACACGCCGGTGGAGGTCGTCGTCGGAAACGCCAAGAAGACCGGAACGGTCAAGAAGGGCCAGAAGGAGTCCGAGGAGATCGTGATGTGGAGCAAGGGCTACGGCAACGCGCGCAGCGCGGCCGGGTCCGGAGAACACGTGATCCAGGCGACCCCGAAGGGCGGCAAGACGCTCAAGGGAGACACCATCCGGGTGCCGGGTGGCGGTGGCGGACCCGTGCCCCCGAAGAAGGACCGAAAAGTTCAGTAACCGGATGACCGACAACGTGGAGGACTTATGGCCGAGTGCCGTGCATTGCCGTCCAACTTTCAGCAGATCCTGACGGAGATCGATCAGCAGGATGCCAAGAACGCCACGGAGAAGGCGAGACAATTCCCCCTTTTGGACCTCTACCGACGGCTTGATGCCCGCCATCAGTTCGATTCCAAGGCCGCGCCCGACGCCAGAGACGCCTTCACGAAGATGGGTCTCGAGGGCCGGCCCGCCGACCTCCCGTACATGGACGGCGAGGCCTTCCGCCTGGACGTCTATACCGACGACAATCTGGCCTGCCTCTTCAGGACAACCGGCTACGACCGCGAAAAAATCGACAAAGCGGTCAAGGACGCCAGGGCCAAGGGCGGAGACGAGGCCGTCGATTCCTACACGAACAGCCTCCGGCCGATTCACCGTTCCATCTATAATGCCTTAAGCCTCTTCGACGACATCCGGAAACAGTACGGAGCGGATGGGAAAATGGATCGCGACGAATACACGAAATTCGTCGAAAAGGAATTCGGAGCGACCCAGACGGACGAGGAATTCGCGGCGAACGGCCAGCGCGTGGTGGAAAACGCCCACGTCATCTTGGGTCTGTTGAACTTCCTCACGACGCCGGCGCCCAAGGAGCCCGATGCAAAGGCGCCCGATGCGGGAGCTCCCGATCCCGTGCCCCCCGTTGCGAGCGGCGGCCCCCGGGTCGTCTCCTCCTCGGTCCCCGGGGACGCCGGTGCCGATTCGGCCCCGGCGCCCGTCAATCCGGCGCCCGCTCCCGCGTCTCCCGATGGCGGCCTCCCCGACTGGCTCAAGTACGTCATCGGCGCCGGCGGCGCGGCCGCCCTCTACGGCCTCTACCGCGTCTTCACAAATCGCGGCGATGCGGCCGAACCCAAACACCCGGACGCCAAGGCGGCGGTCCGTCAGCAACAGATCGAGGACGACGGCATCCCCTCGCGCCGCGAAAAGAAACCCCGCGTCGTGAACGACACCACGGAAGCGAAGCCCGCTCCCGAAAAGGCGGGCCCCAAGGTCGTGAAGGACACGACCGGCCCGGCCCAGGGCGAATCGAAGCCACCGGCCGGAGGCGCGACGGTCGCCATGGCGGACGACATCGCCGAAGCCTTGAAGGGCATCGACGACTCCAAGTCCCCCGCGGGCGGCGCGCGGCCGAGCGGCGCCCCCGCCCCGGGCGGCGTGACCCCCGAGAACGTCATCATCAGCGGGCCCAACGCGGAAGCCGTCTCGGGCGTGGACCCTCACGTCATCCGCGCGCAGATCGTACTCACGTACCGGCGCTTTCTCTCCCAGACGGCCCGCGATGCCCTGCTCGGCGGGAAGGACCTGCCCGCGGGAGGCGACCTCGTCAACAGCGCCTTCACCGAACGGGTGAACGAGATGGTCGATGCGGTCATGCGCGAGTACCACAAGATGAGCCAGGACGACCTGACCGACATGTGGCGG
>DATIGE010000031.1 GCA_035454885.1 bacterium | reverse complement strand
CCGATTCTGTATCCTCTGGTTCCAAACATAAGACCTCCCCCGTTTGTGTGGGCCGCCCAAACCATTTGGGCGGCTCTCTGGAAGCGCTTAAGGGAAGCATTATTCGTGCCATTGTTTTCGCCTCGAATATTTTTATAAGCTCTGGATCTTAAAGATATTTATTCCGACGGCGGATGAGTTTTTCTTATGGCGCGTTATCAAAATGATAGAATTTATCAGTTTGATAATTCCAAGGGCGGGCGATACGGTTCTTGCCATGGCTCTCCCCAATCCTTTTTCCCCCGAGCACGAGCTCTTCCGAAAAACCGTCCGCGACTTCGCCGAGAAGGAACTCCTTCCTCATAAAGAGGAATGGGAAAAGGCGAAGGACTTCCCTAAATCCGTCTTCAAGATGGCGGGCGACCTCGGGATCCTGGGCGTCTGCTTTCCCGAGTCGGTCGGGGGGAGCGGCGGCGACTACTGGTTCAAGGTCGTCTTCTGCGAGGAGATCATCCGTTGCCGCATGGCGGGCGTGGCCATGGACCTGCTCGTCCAGGCCGACATCTCGACGCCCGTCATCGACGTCCTCGGCACGCAGGAGCAGAAGGACCTCTTCGTCAAGCCCGCGATCGCCGGCGACAAGGTCGGCGCGCTCGGCGTGACCGAGCCCGGTTGCGGGTCGGACGTGATGTCGATCAAGACGGCCGCCAAGGCCGACGGCGGAGACTACGTCATCAACGGCGCCAAGATGTACATCACCAACGGCGGGCGGGCGGACTTCATCACCCTCGCGGTGCGCACCGGAGGGCCGGGCCACAAGGGCATCAGCCTGGTGACGTTCCCCACCGATACGAAGGGTTTCAGCGTCGGCAAGACCCTGGAGAAGATGGGGAACCATAGCTCGAACACGACCCTCCTCTTCTTCGAGAATTGCCGGATCCCGAAACGGTTCCTGCTGGGCCAGGAGAACATGGGCTTCGCCTACATCATGAAGAACTTTCAGGGCGAGCGTTTGGTCGCGGCCCTGACGTCCACCGCCGGGTCGGAACTGGCCCTCCAAGACGCGATCGCCTACTGCCGGGAGCGCGAGGCCTTCGGCAAGCGCGTGATCGACTTCCAGGTCTGGCAGCACAAGTTCGCCGACCTGGCGACCCAGCTCGAGGCCGCACGCCGCCTCAATTACCACGCCGTCGAGCTGTTCATTGCAGGAGTCGAATGCACGAAGGAGATCTCCATGGCGAAGCTCTTCGCCGGCGATCTCGCCCAGCGGGTCGCCTACGACTGCCTCCAGGCCTTGGGGGGTGCCGGCTACATGGAGGAGTACGACATGTCCCGCTTCGCCCGCGACATCCGTCTGATGACGATCGGCGGCGGGACCTCCGAGATCATGAAGGAGATCATCGCGAAGAGGATGGGGCTTTCTTAGCGATCACCCATACAAAGCTTCAAGCATCTGAACCATGAAAGCGCGGATAGTTGCGTTGTCCTCATTGTTAAGGGCCGTCCGGAGAGCTTCATCAATCCCCGGATGATTGGGCTTCCGGCTTTCAAGATGCGCATCGAGCCGCATGTGAACGAGAGACGAGAACGCTTGCCCCCGCACCTCTCCGTTTTCGTCACTTAATGCCCGTATGAGCGCGTCGATACACCGGGGATTCCCGATTTTTCCAAGTCGTTTGGCGGCCCGTCGCCTCTTTTTCGGATTTCCGGATTTCAAATCCTCGAAGATGAGCCCGGTGTCACGGCGGTCAAGCGAGTCTTCCAAGTCCTCTAATGCCCGCTTCATTGTCGTTTCGACCCATTTATTCTTTTCGTTGCTTGATGCGCTGAAGAGAGGTGCGAGCGCCTCCGCCTTGTCGATACGGCCCAGAAGATTGGCGGACCATTCCCGAACAGAGGGATTTTCATCTCTCAAGCCCGCGATGAGGGGCTGAGTCGCCTCGTCTCCGAAAGTTTGGATCAAGAGGCCGATATAAAATATGAGAAATCCATCATAACCAAATGTCGCAAATGCGCCAATGAGCGCCTGAATCGACGTCGGGCCGCCGATGTGGGAAAGGATGGAACAAGCCCTCATTTTTTCCTCTTCCGGCTTATTGGGATCATCCAAGACCTCGATGAGGGATGCCACGGTCGCGTCCAA
>DATIGE010000030.1 GCA_035454885.1 bacterium | reverse complement strand
AGCTCTCGCGCCTTCTCGATGAGCAGGGGGCGGAAGTCCTCGAGATGCCCACCATCGAGATCCGCCCGCCGTCGAGTTGGAAGGGGCTCGATGCGGCCGTCAAGCGTTTGCCCCAATACGACTGGATCGCCTTTACGAGCGCCAACGGCGTCGATTCTTTTTTCCAGAGGCTCCGGAAGTCGGGAAGGGACCTGCGGCACCTCCACGGCGTGAAGATCGCCGCCGTCGGCCCGGCCACGGCGCGTCCGATCGCCGAGCGGGGGCTGAAGCCCGACCTCGTGGCCGATGAATTTCGCGGCGAGGGGCTGGCCCGCAAGATGATCAAGGCGGGTGTCCGCGGGAAAGAGATTCTCCTGGTTCAGGCGAGAAAGGCGAGCGAGGCGCTCCGCGAGGCACTCAAGAAGGCCGGTGCGAGGGTGAGGGTGGCGGAGGCTTATCGGTCCGGCGTCCCCCGCGTAGGGGTTTGGCGCGCCAAACCCCTACACGATCAGGCCGACATGATCGTCTTCGCCAGTTCGCTCACGGTCGAAAATTTTGTGAAAATGACCTCCCCCAACCCCCTCCTTATTAAGGAGGGGGCTCCGGGGGAGGTTCCGGTCGCCTGCATCGGTCCGGTCACCGCCAAGACGGCCAAGGCGCTGGGGCTGAACGTCGCCGTCGTCCCCAAAAAATCCACGATGCCCGACCTGGTCGAAGCCGTCGTCGCCTACTTCCGCGGCGTCTCCAGGAGCTGAGAGAGGGGCTTTCTCAGGCTGCGGGAGACGGGAGAAGTCCCCCACCCAAGCCGGGCGAGGAAGGCCGTCACCGGATAGTTGTCCTCGCCGAGGACGGCGCGCAGCCGCGGCGAAAGGGAGGCGGTCTTGCGGATCGCCGCCTGGTCGGCGGTGAATGCGATCTTTTCCCTCGCGTAGGAATCAAAGATGAGCGGCGCCATCTGGGGTTGCAGCTGCAGCCCGAGCCGGGTGGCCGTCAGCCAAAAGCGCTGCATCGCGCGTCCGGCGTCCAGGTAATCGGAGGGCCCGTTCATGGGGCCGGGCGCCAGGAGGGCGGCATAGGCGGCGCAATTCCGGCCGGGGATGAGCTCCAATTGGATCCGGGGCAGCAGGGTCCCCGCGAGGTACTTGTTCATGAAACGGACGCGCGCCCAGCTCTTCATCGCCCAACGCATGAGCTTGAGCGCCATCGGATCCAGCCCGATCGCCTGATCCGGGATCCGGTCGGTGCTGAAACGCTGCCCCCATTCGATGACCTTCTTGTGAACCTCATAGGCCTCGGGGATCGTGAGCCGGATCCTTGCGTATTGCGAGGCCAGGCGCGCCATCTCCCAACGCCGGCGCGGGTCTTCGATCCAGAGGATCCGGTAGGGGCGGACGGCCTCCTCCAGAACCCTTCTGTGGCCCGGCGAGAGACCGCGGCGGGACATCGACCGCCTCTGCGTCGTCCGGGAACGGATGAAGGGCAGGAGGGGGCTCGGGGGCCGGCCGCCGTCCGGGACGAGAGTGACCTCGCGGACGATCTCCCGGTCCGTATCGCCGGTCCCGGCGGGCCGTGCGAACTCGGCCTTGAGTCCCTCGCCCGTGGCGGCGATCGCGACCGTCTCCAGGAGTCCGCCGAGCGCGAGGAGTTTGGGCCAGTCGTTCAAAAAGTAGACGTCGCGGCTGTGGTTGTCGCCGTAGATCCGGAACCCCCGTTCGCCGTTCCGTTCGAACCGCCACTGCTGGAGATTGTCGCCGCTGGGGGACCATCGCGCGAGCTCGATCACGCGTTCGGCCGGCGTGCCGGGAGGCGCCGTCTCCTCGGGCGGCTTGGCGGCCCTTGAGCTCGAGAGGAGTCTTCTCCGGGCCAGGGCGATGGCGATTCGTTGAACGGGATTGGCGTTCCCCCATGGCCGCCAGGTCCGCACCAGGCGGCTGCGGTAGGCGTCAAGATGGACGCCGCGCGGGGCCGCGGGGACGCCGCCCCGCTGGAGCAGGATCTTGACGGCGTGCGCGGCGGCCAAACCCGCGCTCAGCTCGCAGCCGATGGACGTCGAGGGCACGCGCTGGGCCCGGAAGTCGGTCCGCGTGTCGTCCACCAGATAGGGCGCGTGCAGCATGCGCGGCGACAGGCCCACGAGAAAACGGATCAGGTCGTCGCCCGGGTCGCGTCCCCGGAAACGGA
The DNA here is from genome assembly GCA_035454885.1 of bacterium. Classification (NCBI taxonomy): domain Bacteria; species bacterium. The sequence continues at coordinate 8,817 of DATIGE010000030.1, read as the reverse complement.
AATAGTCCTCGAACGTCATGCCCCCGGGGAGGAAGTTGAGCAGGGCGCTCCCCATGCCGATCGGGGCCGCGGTGACGGCCGGGATCCCCTTTTCGGCGCACTTGCGGAACACCAGCCGGCGGGCGTCCAGGGCGAAGAAATCCAGCCCGTCGACGTAAATATCCGCGTCCTTGAGAAACTCGTCGGCGTTTGCCTCGTCGACGCCCTCCGGAAAGGTCCGGAGGTCGAGCTCGGGATTGATGTCCCGGGCCATCGCCGCCATCGCCTCCACCTTCTTCCGCCCCAGGTGGCTTAAGCTCGCCCCGGCCTGGCGGTTGAAATTGGCGAGCTCGAAGACGTCGGGGTCCGCGAGGGTGAAGGCCCCCAGACCCAAGCGGGTGAGGGTCAGGAGATGGACGCCGCCCACGCCGCCGAGGCCCGCGATGGCGACCCGCTTTTGACGGAGCACGGCCCGGTCCTGCTCCGTGAACCAACCCAGGTTCCTTGAAAAGGCGAGGTCGAAGTCGAACCCGCTCATGGGGCTTGCATCCCGAGGGTGCCGAACAGGGTCTCCGCCGCCGCCGCCCTGAAGTGGGGTTTGAGGTCGTTGTAGAGGGAAAAGAACAGCTCCTTGAGCTCGGGTTTCATCTTCTCGTAAACCGATTCGCTCCGCACATGGTAGAGGGCGCGCGTGCCGTGATATTCGATGGTCCGTCCGATCTGAAGAAACTCGATGCCGATCGGCACCATCGCCCTCGGGAGGAACGGTTCCATCAGCGCGAAGATGTTTCTCCGGTCCGTCAGGAAGGTGAGCGCCGTGCCGGCCAGCAGGAGGGAGATGCCGATGAACGGCAGGAGTCGCCTCTCCTTGGGGGACAGGTCGATGTTCTGATAATTTCCGAAGAGGGACGTGGCCTCGCCGGGCCGCCGGCGGAAGAACGGGTCCACGGAAAGACGGCTGATTTCGCACATCGTCGACCGCGGCATGGCGGCGACGAGGTTTTCGTCGTAACTCCGGGCGCAATTCTTCTCGAAGGGCAGGAGTTTCGCCGCGGTGGCGGGGATGAGTCTCACGCTCGCGACGGCCCTTCCGGTGGCCTTGTGCGTGATCAGGGCGTGGGTGGCGATGCCGTCGTAGTCGTCCCGTTCGCGCCTGTCGGGAAAGCGCGACTTGTCCTCGTAGCCGAACTCTTCGCAATAGACGCGGTACCGGAGCCGCTGGACATCCGCGAGGAGGGCGTCGGTCGAGGCCAGGTTCAGGTTGAAGAACTGGTGAAAATGCTCCGCAAGCGAGGCCGTATCCACGCGCGCTAATATAGCCGAAAATATCCGATCTTCAAAGGGAAAAGCTTGAAATTCTTAAGGATTCTTCGTTTCGGTCAGCGGCGGCGGGTTTCGCTGTCGAGGATCGGTTGGCCCTGGATCAGCCTCCTCAGGGCGCTTGCGACGCGGGTGGCTCCGGTCAGTTTCTGGACGAACTGGACGTTCCGGTACGGGCTTTCGTGACTGGGGATGAGGCCCGTGTTGACCAGGATGGGCAGGCGGGGGTTGAGAGCGTGAAGCTCGCGCAAGAGCTCGTCGCCGGTCATCCCCGGCATGCGCCAGTCCATGACGACGGCGGTCAGGTCCGGGCGCTCTCGGGCGATTTCGAGGACCCGGTCCATGGTTTCGGCAAAAATGACCTCCGGATAGCGGTAGAAATTCAGGATCCGCTGGAACTGATTGCGGATGCCCGCGTCGTCGTCCGCCACGAGGATGACTTCATTGCCCGGGCTGACCAGGCGTTCGTCGGGCAGGATGGCCCCGCCGGCCGCGGACGGCAGCGGCGTCGGGGTCCGGGGCTCCGTGCGGGGCAGGTACATGTCGAAGACCGTGCCCCGTCCCACCTCCGACCGGACGGTCAGAACCCCGCCGCGCTTGGCGACGGTCAGTCGCGTCGTGGAGAGTCCGCGCCCGCGGTTTACGTCCGGGTCGGTCTTGGTCGAAAAGTAATCCTCGAAAATCCGATGGAGGATCTCCCGCGGGATGCCGGGCCCGGTGTCCTCGACGGTGATTCTGAGGAACTCTCCGGGACGCGCGTCCGGGTAGAGGTTCTCCGGATCGACGCGCCGAACGGCCGCCTCGTCAAGGATCTCGACGTTCTCGGTCCGGACCGTCAGGGTCTTGACGTCCGATTTTTCCATCGCCTCGACCGCGTTCTTGATGAGGTTGAAGACGATCTGCCAGACGGTGAAGTTGGGCCCGGCGACCAGCCACGGGTCCTCCGCGAGCTCAAAATGAATCTGGACGTCCCGGGCCTTGAGGGTCGCGTGGCGGATGTCGGATTCCTTGAGGATCGAGTGAAGGTCGATGCCGCCCTCGCGGTGGACGGTGTCCGTGAGCCTCCGGAAACCGTTGGCCATGCCGCTCAGCATGCCCACCTTCGCGATCATCTCGTCCAGAAAGTCGTCGTCCGGGTATTTCATGCGGAGCAGGTCCAGACCGCCCATGAGGATGGTGGCGATGTTGTTGATGTCGTGGGCGGTTCCGGCCGTCACGCTGGAGATGACTTCGAGCTTTTGCGCCTCGGCCGCGTCCCGCTCCGCGGCGATCCGGGCCTTGGCGTCTCCGAAGGAGGCGATGGCGAAACGCTTGCCCTTGACGCCGCTGTCCTTGGCCTCGATGTCCACGAGGACGGTCGATCCGTCCTTGGCCACGAGCTCCACCGCCGGCCAGGTCAGGGTTCCGGTCTCCAAAAACCGCTGCAACCGTTTCGCGAAGGCGGCGCGCAGGTGCCTGGGGATGAAGTCGATCACCGGCTTCACGCCGATCTCGCCGGGCTCGTACCCGAGCATCCGGTCGAATCCCGCGCTCGTCACCATTCCGGAGGGGACGCCGTCCTCGCCGAAGCTGAGCATGAGGAGGGGCTTTTGCGCGTTGCGGAAGACGGCGTCGCGGATGCGCGCCTGTTCGAACGCCTCCTCGCGCTGCGTTTCGTCGATGACCTGGAAGTAGGCGTACTCGGTGGCGTCCACGCGGCCGACGTACATGTCCACCAGCAGATGCCCCCCGGCGCTGCGGAGCATCCTCACGCCCGTCCGCGAGGCGTTGCCCGATTCCAGGCATTCGCGGATGAAGGCGCGCACCATGTCGTGGTCCTCGGGGTAAAAGAAGCGCAGGACGCTGACGCCGACCAAGTCCTTTTCGTCCAAGGCCCAGCGTTCCCGGTTCTTTCGGTTGAACAGGACCATCTCGGCCATTCCGTCGGGATGGCACTTCACCACGCCCATGGGCTCCGGGGAGAATTCGACGAAACGGCGGAGCCATTCCACCAGGTGAACGTCTTCGACTTGAGGGCCGAGGGCCAGGGCGGCGGAGGCCTCCGCCCGGGGGGGCTCGGAGAGCCCTCGTTGCCAGATCTGCCGGACGTTGTCGGCCCACCGGGAGACCGGCGGGTGGCTCGCCCGGGTGATTTCGTGCAGCTCGCGCGCGGACTCGAAGAAGGCGCGGACCAGGACGTGGGGCTCCGGCTCCGGCGGGCGGGGCTCGGAATGACCGTTGACCGGGTACAGTCGGCGCAACGGCTCGACGGCCGGGCTCAAGTCCGGATCGGCGTCACCGGCGGGGAGATAGGGCTGGAATCCGGAAAAGATGGCGGAGGCCGTCTGGCCTTGCTGGAATTGCGCGGTCGCAATGGCCAGGCCGCTCACCAACTGGTTCAACGCGAAAGACTGAATCGACATGGTTTCCCGATGTTTGCGGACTCTCTTCGCAAGTCGCAGCGGGAAGTTGCGTCATTTTGGGACAGGAGACAAGTGGGATTCCTGCCAGGCGCGGGGATCGGTCTATTTTTTCTTTTCTTCCTGGGCCTTCTTGGACTTGAGGAACTCCTGGAACTGGCGGAACTCCTCCTCCTTATCCGGCGGAAGGGCCGAGGCGCCTTGAGGCGACACGGAGGCCGGCGTTCCCGTCGCCGCCACGGCGGGAGTCCCCGGGGTTGCGTCCGGGGCGGGGGGGGTGCCGGCCACGGCCGGCGTCGTGCCGGCCGCCTTCGCGTCGGCGATGGCCTTCACGACCTGGCCGTCCTCCTTCAGGTCCTCGATGTAGAGGATGTGGTCGCGGTTGAGGTAGATCGCGTCCTCCGGCCCGTGGACCTCGTTGCCGAGCTTCACGAGGGTGAGGTCGGGCGGCTTCGTCTTGTCCTCCTGCTGCTGGTTCACGCGGATGTAGTAGACGTCTTGGAGCTTGTAGAACTGGCCTTGGTTCTGGGTCAGCTTGCCGTAATAGACCTGGCCGCTGGTGAGGAAGACGGCCTTCCACGAGCCCTTGTTCCCTTGCGCCCCGCCGCAGCCCGACGCCCAGAGCGCGGCGCCGATCAACAGACCGCCTACGATTCGTCGCATAGGATCTCCTTATTGAAACGAATGTTTACCATGTTTTGGGACGGATGGGAACGAAAGACACGCCCGCCTCCCTCGCGGCGGGCGTGTCTGGATCGTTTCGCTGAGGTACTGCCTAGTTCGACGTAAAGCACATATACGAGAACGACTGACCCACGTTTGTCGCGGTTGTGAACAGGTTGAAGCCCGCTGTCGAAGGCATGAAGGCGAACGGGGTCGCCGCCGTTCCGTTGGGCACGCTGGAGATCGACGCCACACAATGGGGTGTTTGTGAATAGCCCGTTCCGGCCGCCCATGTGAACGTACAGGTTCGAGCGGTCGCAGCCGCTGTCAACGAGACGGTTCCGGCGACGGAGGACGACGTCGGGTCGACGCTGCCGGAGCCGGCTCCGCAGGTGCTAAAGACCGGTGGCGCGTCGGCCGCGCGGATATGGCCGCCGCTGATCGTGAGTTTCTGAGTCGGGCTCGCTGTCCCGATCCCGACGCCACCCGCGGCGTTCATATAGACTCGGGTTCCCTTGATCTCGAGAGTGTCGTCCGTGGTCGTCTCGCCGATCTCCACGAAGTTACCGTCGCCGAATCGTATCTTCTTTTCTATCAATACAGTTGAATTGCCGCCGATGCGGACAATGGCGCCGTCATCCGACGGATTCTTTACGTGCAGGAGCGAATCCGGCGCCGCCGTCCCGATCCCGACGAAGCCGGTCGTGTTATTGATGTCGAGGGCGACCTGTCCGCCCGTGGGTCCGCCGGTTTTGATCAGCAGGCCCTGCCCGTCGACGGTCAGAACGTCGGCGATCTGGGCGAAGTCGAGGGTGTTCTGGGCCATGTCGACCGCGCTGACGTTTCCATCGGCGATCTTGATCGAGGTGACGGTGTCGTCGGCCAGATTGGCTGTCCCGATGGTGTTTACGGCCAGGTGGGCGCCCAAGAGCGTGCCGAACTTGATGTTATCGCCGGTCAAGGTGAAGAGCGCGACGTCGGCCCCGGTGATCGTCTGGTCCGCGATCTTGGCGGTATCGACGGCGCCGGCGGCGATATTGATTCCGGTGACCGCGTTGGCGGCGAGGTCGGCGTTTGTCACGTTGCCGTCCGCGATCTTGGCGCTCGTCACCGCGCTGTCGTTCAACTTGGAGGTCCCGATGGAAAGGTCGGTCAGGACGCCCGCCGAGACGGAATTCAGTTTGATTTGATCGCCCGTCAGAGTGTTGAGCGCGATGTTGTCGGCGGTGATCGTCTGGAAGGCGATCTTGTCAGTCGTGATGCTGGATGCCATCAGCTGGCTGCCATCGAGAGAGTTCGGCTTGATGTTGGCGCCCGTCAGGGCGAAGGTTCCGACGTCCGCGCCGGTGATCGTGCCATTGGCGATCATGTCGGTGGTGACGGCGTCGGCCGTGATTCCGACGGCGTTGTTGAGATCGATCCCGAGTCCGGCTCCGGTGAGGGCCCTGAGGCCCACGTCTCCCGTGCCCGAGGCCGGCGTGACCAGGATGCCGCTGCCGCCCGTTACGCTCGTGACGCCGCCCGCTAGGGCATTGGCGAATTGCTGCGCGGTGTAACGCGTGCCATTGACCCGGATGGGGTTGCCGCCGAAGTCCACGGCGTTGAACATGGGGCTCGTGAGGTCGATGCCGGTCAGGATGCTGCTGTTGGCCTGGCCGTCGGTCCGGATCTTCAGGCCGGTCGTCATGGCGCCCTTGGCCTCGATGTTGATGCCTTCCAGAGTGGACCGGATGCTCATGCCCCTCGTGACGTTCTCCATGCTGATGCCGGTGTCCCACGGCCCGGCGGTCGAGCCGGGGAGGCCGCCGACAAAAACCCCGGTGCCCTGGGGGTCTGCGTCCTCGTTGATCACGGCGAGCCCGGCCTCCGTGTTGGCGATATCAACGATCCCGTTCTCCACGTTGGAGACCAAGGCGGCCACTTGGATTTGATCCGGGTCGGCGTTCTGGTTCTTGAGTTCCATCCGCGTGCCGCCGAGGAGAGTCCCGCCCCCGGCGCTCGCGGTCGTGCTGAACACGTGCTCGCCGCCCAGGAAGCTCGTCTTGTACCCGGCCTCGTTGAAGGTCAGGTCGCCGGTCAGGGTCCCACCGACCTCATACGTCCGGTCCGCGCCATTGACGCTCTGTCTCTCCGTCAGGCCGTTGCCGGCGGTCAGGGCCAGTTCGATCGTCTGGTTGGTCGAGTTGACGCTCGGCCGGATGGTGAGGCCGGCCCCGACTCCCGTCGTGGTCAGATCGAGAGAGATGTTGTCGGGGCCGACGGCGATGCCCGAGCCGAACCCCGACTGGACCTCGAACGAGACCTCCGTCGAGGGCACCGGGGCAGTCCTTAACACCAGGCCGGGTCCGGCCGTGGCGTTCAGGTCGATCGACACGTCGTCCCCCGTCCGCACCACGTTCAGTCCGCTGGTCGTGGTCACATTCGAGACCTTGCCGTCGATCTGGCCTTGGAGGTTGGCGACCGACGTGTCGGTGTGCGCGTTCGCGGCGGCGAGGTTCGCCGCATCCTCGGCCTTGTAGGCGAGGGTCAGGTTGGCGGCCGTCTGGTCGGTGTACCCGTTGGCGGCGGTGAGGTTCGCCGTATCCGCGGCCTTGTAGGCGAGGGTCACGGCGGCATCGGCGTCCGCGAACTCCTGGCGGACGGCTGTGGCCGACGTGTCGGTGTACGCCTTAGCGCTGAAGACACCCGCGTCCGTGTACGTGGCGGCGGAGGCGAGGGTGGCGGCGTCCTGGCTGTCGACATAGGTTTTGGTCGCCACGCCGGCCAGGGCGGCGTCCAACTGGCCCTTGGTGGCCGCATGGTAGGGCGCCATGCCGTCCGCCGCGGCGATGGTGGTCAGGACCTTGGGCCCGAAGAGCGGAGGTTGACGGACCGCGGCGAACCCGTCGATCTGCGGGATGGCGGAGCCGTCCACGCTTCCTTCGACCTGCCAGATGTAGCTCGAATCCGTCTGCTTGTTGTTGCCCGTGGAGACGATGAAGCCCTTGGCCGCCGCCGGGTCGTGTGCCCCGACCCGCGAGTTGATGTCGAGGAAGGGCCCGCCCACCGAGACGTAGGAAGTGGCGTTCCCCATGTCGACGTCGCCCGTGGAAGAGATCTTGAAGAGATCCGTGCTGACGCCCTGGTTGTCGCTGCGCACCGCGAAGGCCGGGACGAGGTCCCCCGCAAAGCCCAGGATGTCGACCATGGCCGTGGGGGCGTCCGTCTGGACGCCGACCCGGCCGGTTCCCGTGACCGTGAAGTAGGGGAACAGCGGATCCGTGGGGAACTTGCCCGCCGCCTTGTATGAAATCACTTCCGCCGGCGGGATGCCGAAGGCGGTGGTGACGGCGACGCCGGTGGAGCTCACCGCTGTCGTTCCGGCGGCGTTCGTCGCGGAGACGCTGTTCATGGTGAAGTCGCCGTTTGAGGCGATATCGCTCGGGTCGACGATGCCGGAAACCAGTTGCAGGTTGCCGAAGGTCCCCGTCATGTCGCCGCCGGCCGGAGCCGTTGCATCGAGCTTGGTGGCGATCTGGCCTTGGAGGTTTGTATCGGCGGCCGTGCGCGCGTTGGTCTCGGCGACGATGTCGGCCGTGTTTGCCGCAATGTTGGCATCCTGGGTGGTGTTGACAGTCTTGATGATGCCGATCTCAGCCGTGTTTGCCGCGATGTTGGCGTCCTGGGTGGTGTTGACCGTCTTGATGATGCCGATCTCGGTCGTGTTTGTCGCGATGCTGGTTTCATCCGTTGTCAGGCGGCCGTCGAAGGCGGCGTCGGCGGCCGTGCTCCGGGTGATCTCGGCGTCGATGCTGGCCTGCACCGCGGCGGTGTCCGCGGCCTTCGTCTGCACCGACCCGTCGGGGAACTTGATGCCCCCGTTGGGACCCGTGGTCTCGATCGTCCCGGCCACCTTGGCCCCGTCGACGCCGTAGGTGGATTCTTGGATGAGGTTGCCGCCGGCGTCCAATTTGGACAACTTCAAGAGGCTCGGGATGGCGATGGACTTCAGGCTGCCCCCGTTGCCGTCGGCGGCCGAGAGTTCGACTCCGGTGTCCTTGTACGCGGCGACTTGGTTGCCCTGGCCGTCCTTGACGAGGAGGCCGGGGACGGAGATTTCAGAGGATCCGGTGGCGTCCTTGACGGTTCCACCATGCGGATTGTGCGAGAAAAGGGCGCCCGTCGAGGGCTCCGTGTACGTGGCCTTGTTGCTGAGGGAGTCGTAGGCGTAGGTGAGGGCGCCCCCGGCGTCCTTGTATTCGAGGGTCGTGGCGGAGGTCTTGCTGGATCCGACGGCGGAGGAGTATTCGGCCGCGGCCGCCTTGACGGACGTGGCGTCGCCGTTTGCGCCGGTGACGTTGACGGCAGTCGCCGCGGTCAGGCTGTTGAAGGCGTAATCGCCGGTCGGGCTCGCATCGAGCTTGGTGGTGATGGCGGTTTCATTGACGGTGACACGGGCGTCGAGCGCGGCGGTATC
>DATIGE010000029.1 GCA_035454885.1 bacterium | reverse complement strand
AAGTCCGCCGGGATCTTCTGATTGCCTTCGTGGAGGTTGCTCTCCACCATCATCCCGCAAATCGACGTGTTGCCGGACAGCACCTGATCGACGCAATGGTCGAAGACCTTGGGCTGGTTCTTGTGATCCTTGTTGGAGTTGCCGTGGCTGCAGTCGACCATGATCTTCTTGCGGAGGCCGTGTTTTTCGAGGGCCTTCTCGCAACGGGCGATGGATTCGGGGTCGTAATTGGGCCCGGAATCCGCGCCGCGGAGGACGACGTGGCTGTACGGGTTCCCGCGCGTCTTGAAGACGGCGATCTTGCCGTTCGCGTCGATGCCCAAAAAGTGATGAGGCTTCAAGGCCGACTGCATGGCGTTGATGGCCGTCTGGATATTGCCGTCGGTCCCGTTCTTGAAACCCACCGGCGTCGAGAGGCCGGAGGCCATCTCGCGGTGCGTCTGCGATTCCGTCGTCCGCGCGCCGATGGCCGACCACGAGATGAGCTCGGAGAGATATTGGGGCGTGATCGGGTCCAGGGCCTCGGTCGCCGTCGGGAGCCCCAGGGCCGTCACGTCCAGCAGGAGCTTGCGGGCGAGCTTCAGGCCCTCCTCGATCTGAAAAGAGTCGTCCAGGTGGGGGTCGTTGATGAGGCCTTTCCATCCGACCGTCGTGCGCGGCTTTTCGAAATAAACGCGCATGACGAGGACCAAGGTCTCGCTCACCCGGTCGGCCAACTTTTTCAACCGGGCCGCGTACTCGCGGGCGGCCTTGGGATCGTGGATCGAACAAGGCCCGACGACGACGAAGAGCCGGCGGTCCTTGCCATCCAGGATGTTGCGGATGGCCTCCCGGCCCGCGAGCACGGTCTTGAGGCTTGCGTCCGGGGCGGGGAGGAGATTTTGAATCTCCGCCGGCGTGGGGACAGGCTGGCTGCCGGCGACGTTGACGTTGACGAGTTTTTTCAGGTCCATTTCACTTCCTTTTGAACGGAAATATCAGCTAGTTTCCCGTCATGCAACCGGTGTCCATGCCGCCTTTTTGGGAGTCCATCCTTAAGGGCTACGTCAAGAAGACCTTCTATGCGGACACGCGCCGCAAGGATTTCGCCGACCGCGCCGAGTTTACCGAAGGGGATTACCGGTTCTTCGTGAAGGGCGTCCGCGACCTGAGCGTCGCCTTCACCCAGGAGAGGGCCTTTCTGCCCAAGAACTACTTGAACCAGAAGGAGCACCGCTCCGGCTACATCCTCTACTTTCTGCCCGTCAACGCCCTGAAGGTGGCGACCCTCCTCGATCAAATCCCTGACGAAATCATTCTAAAAAACCAGCCCCGAAGGGGCGTTGAGGGGGAGGCTCCGACGGCTTTGCCGGTGGAGGGGGCGACGCGAGCCCCTATGATTGACCTGACGATCCTCGACGTCGGCAGCGGTCCGGGGACCGGGATGCTTGGGACGATGCTGCATCTGGAGAAGATGATCCGCTCGGGGAAGGTTCAGAAATTGCCCGTACGATTGCGCTGGATCCTCATCGACCAGAACCGGCAGGCCTTGAATGACGCCGCCGCGCTTCATGATCTCGTCCTGTTTGACCTGCGCCGGCGCTATCCCCGCCTGGAGATTTCCTCGGAGCTGAAGCTCGAGGCGCGCGATCTCTTCGCCGGCAAGGTCTCAAAGTCCGTTCCATCCGCCGACCTGATCCTCTGCCTGAATGTCTTGAGCGAGCTCGCCGCCAACCGGCGCCGTCATCTTTTGGAGGACCTGTTGGGAAACGTCCTCAAGCCGGCTGGGCGCCTGCTTGCCATGGAGCCGGCCCTGCAATCCACGACGCGCGCCCTCATGGACCTGCACGACGAACTCCTCGACCGGGGCTTGGGGCACGTGCACGCCCCCTGCCTCCACCAGGCGGCGTGTCCGATGCTCCAGGCCAACGATCGCGATTGGTGCCACACGTACATCCCCTGGAACCGGCCGCCCTGGATCGAGAAGATCGACCGGCTCGTGTCCATCCGTAAGGATTATCTCAAGTGCTCGTACTTGCTCCTGGGCCGGGAGGCGCCCGCCCGCCGCGAGACCGACCTTTGGCGCGTGGTGTCCGGGCCGCTCAACTCCAAGGGCAAATCCGAACGCCTTCTCTGCGGCGAGGCGGGGCTCCCCGGCCTCCTGCGTGTCTGCCGCCTCGACCGTGACGAATCCCCCGCGAACGCCGCCTTCGACGCGCTCGAGCGCGGCGATCTGGTCCGGATGGCGAAGACGGCGCGCGTGACGAAGGAAACCCCGCTCCGGAAGGCCTAGCCTCCGTGGCGGGAGCCGCGCAACTTTTCCAAGGAATATCCGATGGTTTTCGAATGACGTTGCCGACCGCATTCCTCTCGGCCCGGGGTCTCGCCTCGATCACGATCGGCGGTGTCTCGTACGCCCTCGTTTCGGATCCAACCCCTCTCCATCGGGATTTCGCTGGTTTTTTCGGGGATCGGGTCTCGCCACAGGACTTGATCGATAGTTTTGAACGGCCGGACGCCGGCCTGACCTTGCGCTCCTTAAGCGTGACGCCGACCGGGCCCGACACCTTCGAGACGAGCGCCGAGTTTCACGGACCGGCCGTGGACTCCCATGGAACCTGCACCTATGTCTGGAAGCGACTGCCGGACGGATCCCTCGAGCGCACGAAGGACGCAACCCTGGAGGCCGCGGGCTTCGGCAACCGGATTGCGCTTCAGATCCACGGGAACCTGATCGAATTCTGCCGCAAGGCGGGCGTCGTGACCAACTTCATGTTCGAGGCGCGCGGGGTCGGCCGCTACGCCTACCGGTTCATGGACGGGGTGGAGATCGAACCCGAGACGCTGGAGGAGATCGAGGAAAATCTTCGCAGAGCCTCCCTCTACTTCGAAATCGAGATTGATTGGAACAGGTTCGAGTCGCTCAAGAGCCCGAGGGACCTCTCCGACTTTCTCATTCTCTCCAGTATCCATCCGGGCTGGATGGCACTGGTCGACGACATCATTCACCGGCGGGGATATCAATTCACCGTCGATCAGGTCGTGGACGTGGTGCGGCGCCCGGGACTCGCCCTCCTCTTGGACCGGGAGCGTTACGTCATGCGCCTCGACCTTCGCGACGATCCGTCGTTTCTGCGATTTCACGATTCCGTGCTCGAGGGGCGCAATCAGGAGGCCCTCCAAAGGCTCCGCGGCGTGCTGGGAGGCGCCTATAGCCAATTGCCGGAGGACGTCCGGAACGCGCTCATCGTCCATCGTCCCTACCTCTTTCCCCGTCCCAAGAAAACGCCGCCCGTTCCCGATCTGACGTCAATGACGCAGCCGGAATCCCCCTACCGCGTCCTCGGTTTCCGCTCCAAGGACGGGTTTCTGCTCCGATCGCTCGATCGCGATCCTCCAGGGACGCCGATCCACGAGTACCGGGGGGCGGAGGTCCGGGCCGTGGTTCAGGCGATCGAGGCGGGCACCCAAATCGTGACCGCCACGGGGCTCTCCGGTTGCGGCAAGACCGAGGTCCTGATCTGGAACCTGGAGAGGACGCTGTCGCAAAGGGGTCACCGGGTCGTCTCGTTGGACGCCCAGAGGATGGGCGGGACCGCGGAAACGGCGGTTCTCCTCCGTCGGATCGACGAGTTGGTGCAACCGACAGTCGTGATTTTCGACGAATCGGTCTACATCTCCGGCCCCCGCAAGACCGCCTTCATCGAGTTCGCGCGACGGTTCCTGCAGCGGTCGGGCCAACACATCGTCTTTGTCGGCGGCGGCGTCATATCGCCCGAGGCGCAGCGCCGGAGCATCGAGGACCAGTTGGAGGAAATCTTTCGCCGCTACCCCTCGGCCCACGCGACCCTCCACCCCAAACCCATCAACCTGACCCAGGCCTACCGGTACCTGGGGCTGGCCCGCGTGGATTGGGCCGACGAGTCGGCCAAGCTCGGGCTCCTCACCTACATCCTGGAGCGGTATCCCCCCTATTTTATTCCCATGATCCCCATCCGCCTGCACGAACACGCCGGGATCGGCTCCCTCGAACAGGCCCGCGCGTTGATCGACGCGGAGGCCGATCTCGGTCTGTGGACCGGGGGCGTGGGGATGGTGATCGAAGGCGTCAATGATTAGGCTTGAAGCCGGAGCCGGTCGACCAACTTTCGCATGTCTTTCGGGAGTTCCGAGGAGAACTCCATCTTTTGCCCGGTCACCGGATGGTGGAACTTCAAGTAAGCGGCGTGCAGAGCCTGGCGCGGGAATCGAATTCGATCTTCTTCCTTCCCATAGATCCGGTCTCCCACCACCGGGTGCCCGATCGACGCCATCTGCACGCGGATCTGGTGAGTGCGCCCCGTATTCAAGTTGATCTCCACGAGCGTGGCCCCGCCGTAGCGCTCCAAAACGCGAAAGTCGGTCACGGCCTTCTGACCGGAATAGGCCGTCCCCAGGGCGACCTTCCGCCCTCCCCCCAAGAGGTCGCTCTTTTTCAAAAACCCTTCGATCCGGCCTTGGTCCTTGTCGATCCTCCCCTCGACCACGGCCACGTACTTGCGGCGTATGGTGTGGCGCTTGAACTGGTCGGTGATCTTGTTGGCCTCTTTCGTCTTCGTGTAGACCATCAGGCCGGAGGTGTCGCGGTCGAGCCGGTGCACGAGGCCCAGGTAGTGGTGTTTCAGGTGCGGATTCTTCCGCTTCAAATAGGCGTTGATGATGGAGACGATCGACGGGCGCATCGCAAGGCTGGAAGGTTCGCAGCCGATCCCCGCGTCCTTTTCGACGACGAGAAGGTCGGAATCCTCATAGACGACCTTCAGGAAATACTTCTCGGCGGTGGGCATCGATTCCGCGACGACCTCGATCGCATCCCCCGTCTTCATCTGCCAGGAGGCGATGATGACCTTGCGGCCGTTCACCTTCACGCGGCCTTGATCGAGGAGGGACTTGGCCTTTTTGCGGGAGAGACCGGTCAGCGTCTGCAGGACACGGTCCAGACGCTCTCCCTCCAAGGCGGCGTAGACCTTTCTCACCTTGGGGACATTTGTTTTTACTTTCTCGGGCATCGATGATAACCTTCGCGAATCTATGGGAAAAATCTCCTTTACTGACCTCGAGTTCGAAACACCAGCGAATTGGCAGGATCAGGGCATGCTCACCTTCACGCTCCCCTCCCCGGATAAGAACGTGAAGCCCAACATCATCCTGACCAAGGAGAGGCTCCCGCAGGCCATTCCGCTCCGCCAATATTTCGATCGGATCAAGCAATCGATCATGAATCGCGGCATCCGTGACTTCAAGGTCACCGACGAGCGCGAGATCATCATCGGCGGGGTCAAGGGCATCCAGATGGTGTGCACCTGGGACGTCTCGGCGATGAAGCAGATGCTCGCCGCCCAGCAGGGACCGGGGCAGCCGCCTCCGGATATCAAGCCGGGGCAGATGGTCCAGCAGGTCCAGGTGACGCTTCTGAAGGACTTGACCGCCGTGAACCTGACCGGCAGTTTCCCCGCGGACCAGTTTGATCTCTACTACCGGCCCTTTCAGAACTTTCTGAAGACCATTAAATTTCTCTAGTAGACGCAACTTTTGCCTTCCCCTGCCGATGATACGTTTGTGGGGAACGAACACTTTCAAAAGACCATTCTCTACGTCGACGATCAGCCGAGCCATCGTGCGCTCTTCCTGAAGGCCTTTCAGGGCAAGTATGACATCATGACGGCGGCCTCTGGCGAAGAAGGTATTGAAATCATTAAGAAAAATAAGTTTGCCTTGGTGATCGCCGACCACAATATGCCGGGCATGACGGGCATCGATTTCTTAGAAAAAGTTCAGGAGATGAACCCGAATGCGGAAAAGGCAATACTTTCCGCATACTTAGATGATGGAATTGCCAAGGATCTGAACCGCCGGGTGAAGGTCAGTGGCCAACTCGCGAAGCCCTGGAAACTGGATGGCATGAGGGGTTTCATCGAGAAGGCCATTGCGGCCTTTGGGTCCACTCAGGGTCCGATCGCGGACGAGGGAGAGGTCCCGGGGGTCCCGCCCCTCTCCCGACGTGAAGAGCCGTCCGGCGACCTCGCCACGGACAAGCCGCTTCTCACCAGCCAGGAGCTTGCGCACGCGGCGGGCCACCTGGCCAGCGAGAGCCCCGACATTCGCGGCGCGAGGCGGATCTTTTTGAGCTTCGTCGAACCCAAGATCAAGCCGGTCTTTCCGCTCATCCGCAAGCCCTGCGCCCCGCTCATCAAACAGGCCCAGGACGAGGCGTTGAGAGGCGACGTCGACGCCCTGGAAAAGACGCTGGGCCAATACCTCCAGCAGGACGGCCTCTCGGCCATCCTGGCCGCCATCGCCGATCCGTCCAAGAAGACCGTTCACTAACTTCCTTTACGACCTGAAGCACAGCTTAGATTCGACGATCTGATGGCACCCGAAGGGTGGCCGTAGCGAACGTTGTGCCGCGGGAAGCGGCATAGACCGCTTGCCTCTCATCCGACCCCTTGCTAAAGAATGAGCGAAGAAAGGTCCCCTTTCGCAGCGAATGGTGATTTCGCGGCGAACAGATGAGGGGCAGTTGGGGAGAGAGCGGTATCTCTCCCCAATCTAATTGAGGGATCGTCCAACGGCAGGACACCTGGCTCTGACCCAGGGAATCTAGGTTCGAATCCTAGTCCCTCAGCATTTCACCCCGCTCTATTCTCTCCATCGAGGGGCTATGATATTCTACCTCGAAAAGGAGAAAGACACGTGGCGAATCCTCTCCCGACTTCCGAATATCATCGGGTTTTTCTACAGCTCGCGAAGACCTCTTTCCCGGACCTGGAGTCGGGACTTGAGGTGATCACTCGAGTCGATGCCGACGCTCTGGCGGTCGACCGGGTCAGCGCGTGGCTATTTGATCGCGAGAGAACGGCCATCGTCTGCGAAAAACTCTATCACCGCAGCACGGAATCCTACGAAAAGGGACAAATCCTGAGGAGGGAATGTTATCCCCGTTATTTTTCGGCCTTGGAGGAAAACCGGACCTTGGCGGCCCTCGATGCCCGAATCGATCCGCGGACCTCTGAGTTCACGCCCGATTATCTCATTCCCAATGGAATCACCGCCATGTTGGATGCCCCCATCTGGCTGAATGGCGAATTCATTGGAATCGTCTGTCATGAGCATGTCGGGTCTCAGAGGGGATGGTCCGCCGAAGAGCAAGCCTTTGCCGCCTCCATCGCCGACCTCGTCTCTCTGACGATCGATTCCATCCATCGCCGCAAGGCGGAAGAGGACCTGCGCAGGGCTTATGACGAGTTGGAAATCCGCGTTCGCGAGAGAACGGCGGAATTGGCCCGAGCCAACGAGGATCTCGCATTTCTGGCCAATCACGACGGACTCACGGGTCTCCCCAACCGGGCCCTGTTTGAAGATCGGCTGAAACAAATGATGGCCCAGTGCCGTCGGTCGGGAGAACGATTTGCCTTGATGTTCCTCGATATGGATTTCTTCAAGGCGATCAATGATGGCTGGGGTCATCGCGCCGGCGACGCCGTCTTGAAGGAGGTCGCGGTTCGTCTCAAGAATAACTCCCGCGATGCCGACACGGTGGCCCGGGTCGGGGGAGATGAGTTTATCGTGCTTCTGTCGCAAATTCAGGGCCGGGATGACGTTCGAATTTTCAGCGAGCGAATCCGGAGGGCGTTGCAGGATCCGATCCTTTTCGAGGGGACGCAACACCAGGTGACCTTGAGCATCGGCGCCGCGATCTATCCCGATGACGGCGAGGAGAGCCTTGCCCTGGTGACACGGGCGGATCGGGCGCTCTACGAAGCCAAGAACACGGGAAGAAACGGCCCCCAAAGTTTTCAAGCCGTCTTCCCATATTGAGTCCACCGAGAGCGGCGCAGACCGGTGCCTTCTTGGAGAGTCGCGAGGATTTAGGTCCGAAGGAGCTGTGGGTCGTGCCTTTTCTCGAATTCGGAGATCTCGCCTTCGTGCTCGAGGGTCAGGCCGATGTCGTCCAGGCCGCGGATCAAGTGGTCCTTGACGGCCTTGTCGATGTCGAAGTGAAAGGAGATCTCCTCCGGCAGATGCAGGGTCACCCTCTGCTCCTCGAGACAGACGGTCGCCTCCACGCCGGGGAAACGCCGCACCATCTCGAAGATCTCGTCCACCTCCGCCTCCTTCAATTCCACGTTCAAGAGCCCGTTCTTGATGCTGTTGTTGTGAAAGATGTCCGCAAAGGCCGGGACATCGCCCTTCCGCGGGGCGAGGATGGCGCGGAGGCCGTATTGCGCCAGCGCCCACACGGCGTGCTCCCGTGACGACCCGCAACCGAAGTTGTTCCGCGTCACCAGGATCGACGCGTCGTGGAATTCCGGACGGTTCATCTCAAAATCCGGGTTGGATTTGCCGTTCGGAAGGTAGCGCCAGTCGAAGAAGAGGCTTTCTCCAAAACCCGTCCGCTTGATCGATTTTAAGAACTGCTTGGGGATGATCTGGTCGGTGTCGATGTTCGCTCGGTCGAGCGTGGCGACGACACCCCTGTGGGATTTAAAGGATTCCATCACACCCACTCCCGGATATCCACGAAATGCCCCGCGACCGCCGCGGCCGCGGCCATCTCCGGCCCGACCAAGTGCGTGCGCCCGCCCTTGCCCTGGCGCCCCTCGAAATTGCGGTTCGAGGTGGAAGCGCAGCGCTCGCCGGGCTGTAGCTGGTCGGGATTCATCGCGAGACACATGCTGCAGCCCGATTCGCGCCACTCGGCCCCGGCCGCCGTGAAGATTTTGTCGAGGCCTTCGGCCTCCGCCTGTTTTTTCACCTGTTGCGAACCCGGTACGATCAGGGTCTTGACCGTGGGCTTCACCTTGCGCCCCTTGAAGACGCCGGCGGCGGCGCGCAGGTCTTCAATCCGGGCGTTCGTGCAGCTGCCGATGAACACGACATCGACAGAGATGTCCGTCATCTTCATGCCGGGCTTGAGGCCCATGTAGTCCAAGGCCAGCTCCACATCCTTCTTGGCGACCGTTGGGACCGATCCGGGCTCCGGGACGAAGCCGTCGACGTCGGTCACCATGCCCGGGCTCGTGCCCCACGTCACCTGCGGGGCCAGTTTGGAGGCGTCGATCGTGATCGTCTTGTCGAATTTGGCGCCGTCGTCGGTCACGAGAGTCTTCCAATGGGCGATCTTTTTCTCGAGCTCCGCGCCCTTGGGGGCATAACGCCGGTGGGGTTGTGAAAGGTACTGGAAGGTCGTGTCGTCGGGCGCGATCAAGCCCGCCTTGGCGCCCGCCTCGATGGACATGTTGCAAACGGTCATCCGCTCTTCCATGGAAAGGGCGCGGATCGCGGGTCCCATGTACTCAAAGACGTGTCCCGTCCCGCCGGCGGTGCCGATCAGCCCGATCAGCTTCAGGATGAGGTCCTTCGCCGTGACGCCCTTGGTGCGGGTCCCGACAAAGTCGACCTTGTACGACTTGGCCTTCTTTTGGCGGAGGCATTGCGTCGCCAAGACGTGTTCGACCTCCGAGGTGCCGATGCCGAAGGCCAAGGCCCCGAAAGCCCCGTGGGTCGACGTGTGGCTGTCACCGCAGACGATGGTGCTGCCCGGCAGGGTGAGCCCGTTCTCGGGTCCGATGATGTGAACAACGCCCTGATACACGCTGTCCAAGTCAAAGAGCGTGACGCCAAAGTCCTTGCAGTTTTGCCGCAGGGCCTCGACCTGCGCCCTCGAAATCTCGTCCTTGATGTTGAATCGGTCCACTGTGGGCACGTTGTGGTCCATGGTGGCGAACGTGAGATCGGGGCGGCGGACCTTGCGTCCGGTGAGGCGGAGCCCCTCGAACGCCTGAGGACTGGTTACTTCGTGGATTAGGTGGCGATCGATGTAGATCAGAGTGTCACTGGCCTCGATAGTTGCGACGACGTGAGCATCCCAGATCTTTTCAAAAACTGTTTTGTTAAACATTGGGAATTCTATAGGTCGCCATCAATTCGAATTTCAATTGATTATTGGAATAATGCCAATCTGAGCGATTTGCGAAAGAAGGTGGCAGTTTCGACCCACCCTATCGAATTTTCTTCGGCCCCTTTTCTCTTTAAGGAGCTGTAATCACAAAGTTTATCTAATTGTCCCCCTGACTTTCCTATCTGGCATTCAGATTGCAAATCGATAAAAAAATCAATCAATGGGAGAGTGTTTATGAAGCTGCAATTGATCTTAAAACTCAGCAAACTATGCAATCTCCGCTGCGTTTATTGCTACGAGTACGATGAGCTCGGACAGAAAGAGCGGATGTCTCTCGAATCTCTGGACGCTCTCGTCCGAAGCGTGGGCGATGTGTTGGAGCGGTCCGGAAAATACGAATCCGTTGAATTCACGCTGCATGGGGGGGAGCCGCTGCTGCTTCCACAGGACTATTTGCAGGGGCTTTGCGAGCTGCCCGCCAAACACCTTGCGCCCCGAAGACTGAAATATTCGCTCTCCTGCCAATCCAACCTCTACAAGCTTTCAGACGCGACCCTTCAGTGGCTCAAGGATTACAGGATCAGTCTCGGCGTCTCCCTGGATATCGCTGGTGACCAGCGAGTGACGATCACGGGCGAGAATTCCCAAGGGAAGGTCCTGGACAACGTCCAACGCCTCATCGATGCGAGGATCCCTTTCGGGGCAATAACCGTCCTGCACGCCCAGAATATGAAGGACGCCCTCAAGGTCTACCGATTTTACAACGAGCTCGGGATGGACTACCGCATCCTTCCCATCTTCTCACAGGATGAGGGCGTTCCGGAGAGGATGCGCCACCTGATGATTTCCCGCGAACAGGCCTTGAACATGCTGAAAATCATCGCCATACAGCAGTTACATTCCCCGTCGCGGATCAAGGTTAGCCCCCTTTACGAGTATTTGGTTGCCGCGACCCTGTACCTGTTGGGCCGAAAGACCGTCCCTTTCGACCCGAGGGAGGGGGAGTGGACCCTCGTGGTCAACACAAACGGGGATACCTACAATATCGGGGACCAGTACCAGCCCGAGGGCTACATAGGGAATGCCTTCCGCCAAGGTTTTGAGGAGATCCTCGCCTCACCGGAGCGCGGTCGTTCGGTCGCGACTCGGTTAAGGAGAATGGGGACGTGCCTGGAATGTCCCTATGACTCCCATTGCAGCCGGATACCGATGGTCGAGGCGCTCGAAAGCGAGCGGTCTTACCGTGAGGATGGCGCGTTAAGATGCGGATTGGCTCGTCCCATGATCGAGTTCCTCGTCGACGAGATCAGAAGGTCCAAAGTCGGCGGAAAATTGATCGACGAGACGCTAGCGCTGCAACCCTCCGTCTAAAGATAGATTTGCCCCCATAATTATCAAACTGATATTAGAAAGGGTTCTTTTTAACCACAATCTCTTGACGGCCAATGGCGATCCAGAACCAACCACTCAAAAAGTAATACTTTTTTTAAAGAAGAGATTTGCGGCGGCATGGCATTTTTCTTGCATGGATCTGTGCAATCAATTCACTAGCCACAACCAAGGGGGGAAGACATGAGCAAAAACACCAACCAAAAAAGGCCAACGGGATGGGGAATATTAAGACCCATTGGAATTGCCTCGGTGGCCGCTGCCCTGGGATTTACGGCCTTGCCCCTCGGCAAAAAGGGAGTGGTTTCGATTCCCGACGCCGATGCCCAGGCTACAAGGACTTTTGGGGTCAAGCCGATGGTGGTTGAAGGTACCGATACCGCGATGGTCAGCCAAATGCGTGGGATGCTTTCCCAAATGAGGGAGATGATGGAGGAAGCCAAGTCTAGGCCGGTATTCACCAACGCCACCGGCCCGCAATTCATCATGTATATGAAACCGTCCGCCGATCCTGCGGGAATGGCCGTCATGAACATTGAGCGCTATGATTATACTGCGATGAAGGACGGGTCGACCCGAGTGGATATGAAGATGATGAAGTTCGACGAGAGCATGATGAACATGACGGTGAAGGATCTCTACGACAAGATCATGATGGGCCAGTAGATCTACCCGTCAATCCGATTGGAAAGAGAGAACGGTCCGACCATAGTGAATGGTTGGACCGTTCTATTTTGGAAGGGCAACGGCGAGCCAATCGGGCAATTGGCCGACCAGATGCTTCATGATCTCTCGCGTCCGCTCGATAAAGAGTTCGTAATTGCCATAGGCCTCACCGCCTCCCGAGCCGACTAAATCGCTGACACCGCGCAGAATAAGCAGACGAGTCCCGTTGCGTTGGGCCACCCAGGCAATGGAAGCTGATTCCCAGTCGGCGGCGACGGCGTTGTATTTGTCGATCAGCCGGGGTATATCCTCTGCGAC